>CAZWCL010000305.1:0-4898 GCA_964632265.1 uncultured Hyphomicrobiaceae bacterium
CGTGAACAGCGTCGTGGCATGCACGACGCGGCTGATATCGCCCGCTTCGGCGAGCCCCTCGTCGAGCAAGCCGTCGATACCTGCCATGACCCCGACCGAAGGATCACCGTGGGTCGTCAGTTCTTTGCGCGCGAAGCGCTCACCTGAAACCGGGTCGGCCAAAACGATATCGGTAAACGTTCCGCCAATATCGATACCTAGTCCAAAGCGCGCCACGCCACTGCTCCCCTCGAAATTTCAACGTCAACCAAGACTAGGCCTTCCCTGCTCTGTCGGACAGTCGCATCGATCATTATCCCATATGCGGACATTGACGCCGTGCGCAAGCCAGCAGTCTTGCCGCACGCCTCCGAGGCAACCACAATCGATCGCAGAGCCGAACAACAAGTGCAACTATAGCGACCGGAGAGATGCCATGAACGGCGGCGACGACAAGAGATCGCAGGGCCTCCAAGCCTGGCGGTTCGATACCAATCACAACCGAATGATCGACTTTCAGCGCCGCGGCGGCGACCCGGCAACCGAGGGCGAGGTGAAACTCGCCTTCTTCGGCTCATCGGCCTTTCGCATCACGGCGCCGTCCGGACTGACCGTGATGGTCGACCCCTGGCGCAATCTGCCAACCGGCGCCTGGGACTGGTACTTCCACGATTTTCCCGTAACAGAGGCAGACATCGGCGTCTCGACGCACGCGCACTTCGACCATGATGCGCTACACCGCCTCGACGCAAATGTTCTGCTCGACCGTCCGGTCGGCACATTCCAGGTCGCCGATGTACGCATTACTGGAATAGCCGACAAACACGCCATCGATGCGAGCAATGCCATTTATGACATGCACTTGATCAATTCCGTATTCGGTGGCCAAAAGCTGGACCCGCCCGACAACTGCCGTTCATTCGACAATTGTCTGGTGCTGATCGAAACGGGTGGATTGCGTTTTCTGCACTGGGGCGACAACCGCCACGATGCGCCGGACGAGATTTGGCACCAGCTTGGTGAAATAGACGTTGCTCTCCTGCCCATCGACGACAGCCAGCACGTCATGGGCTACGCCATGTCGGAGGCGATCATAAGCCGCCTCAAGCCGAAAATCGTTGTGCCTCATCACTACTATACTTGGCACATAGTCCAGCGTGGCAGTACGCTTCTGCCGGCAACGAAGTGGCTCGCTGGGCAGGAGCGCGTCAGAAACCTGACGGCCTTTGAAACCATTTATTCAACCAGCAACCTTCCCGCGGACACGACGGTCGACCACTTTGGCGACAACGTCGCATTCGACGTCGAACGCTGGCACGCCAACCATGGAAAAATCATAGATCTCAGTGGCGTGAAACGGGGGCCGGCCACTCAGCGCTGAAGCCGACACTGGTCAGCGCAGCAGTTTCGCCGCGTTATAGTAGTTGAGCGCGCCGGGATGCAGCGGGGCGGAAAGGCCAACCTTCGTCATCTCGCGCGTCTGCAATTGCTGAAACGCTGGATGGAGCCGCCGGAACCGCCCGAAGTTTTTGAACACCGAGGCCACCACGTGTTCAACGAGTTGAGTGTCGACATCCGCCCGCGTCACCAGCGTCGCGACAACGCCGATCGTCCTGACGGCATCGACACTCGTGAAATAGGTACCCTCTGGTATCGTGGCCCAACGATAGTATCCGGACTTCTCAACAAGCTTGCCCACCTCGGGCGTCTGCAGACTGATAATCCGCCCGTCACACCCATCGGTGGCTTGCGCGATCGAAGCGTTGGGAACGCCTACCGTGAATGCAAATGCATCGATCTTTCCAGCGCACAAGGCCGCCGCCTGATCCGAAGAGCCGAGTTCGCTGACCGCGGCGAAACCAGTCATTTTCTGTCCATGAACACGAACGAGTTCTTCAAAGGTCGCGCGGTGACCGGACCCCGGATTTCCGATGTTGACGCGTTTGCCGATGAGGTCTTTCCACTCCGCCACGTCCGAACCATCCCGCACCACGATCTGAAATGGTTCGACATGAAGTGACAGAACCGAACGCAAATCCCTTATGCCAGCGCCTTCAAACCGGCTTGATCCACGATAGGCATGATACTGCCAATCGGATTGAACTATGGCAAATTCGATGGCCCCCTCGCGCAGCTTGCGCAGATTCTCGATCGACCCCCCACTGGGTGGCGCGGCACAACGCAATCGTTTCGCTGGATCGTTACGGCCTTGAATACGAACCATCCGGCAGATCGCATTCCCAGCGACAAAGTAAATGCCGGCCGGACCGCCGGTTCCGATCCGGACTTGCGGGACCGTTTGCGCCACCGCTGTCGAGGCGACCTGCAAACCCAGCAGAGCAATAAAAACAAATGTGAAGCGCGCAGCTTTGGATTTGGCGATCTGAACCCGACTATTCAAATTCATTGGCACTCTCATGCTTCGTTTCGACCGCAAGCCTAAAGCTTTTCCGACTGAGTTGGAAACGCTTTAACGGCAGCGCCGTGGCCTCCTCCCGCCAACTCGCCACCTCCGCCCAGACGCAAACCTGTGCGCGTCGCAACCGAAGAGAGCGGTTCCAAAACTTGCTCTTAACGCCTACGTTGGTCCCAACTCAACTCACGCAACGATGGACCCGTAAACGATGGCAAATCTCGAAATACACCAGTTCCCATGTCTGTCCGACAACTATGGCGTTTTGATCCGGGATGCAGATGCCGGCGTCTGCGCGAGCATCGACGCACCAGATGCTGACGCCGTGAAAGCAGCGCTTGCTGATAAGGGATGGCAATTGACACACATCCTGGTGACGCACCACCATTGGGATCACACCCAGGGCAACGAAGCACTTAAGGCTGAAACCGGATGCGAAATCATTGGCCCGCGGGGTGAGGCCGACAAGGTACCGGGCATCGACCGCAAGGTCGGTGAGGGCGACAATTTCAAGTTCGGAAACTTCGATGTTCAGGTGGCCGAAACGCCGGGCCATACCGCCGGCCACATCATCTACCATATCCCAGATGCGAAGGCCGCATTCGTCGGCGACACGCTGTTCGCCATGGGTTGCGGCCGCGTCATCGAAGGCAAAATGGATCAAATGTGGTCCGGCGTCGAAAAAGTTGCCAAGTTGCCCCCAGACACCGCCCTCTACTGCGGCCATGAATACACCGTCGCAAACGCCGAATTCGCGATGAGTGTCGAGCCCGGCAACACGACGCTTCAAAAACGCGTTGAAGAGGTCAAGGCACTGCGCGCCGACGGCAAACCAACATTGCCCACGACCGTTGCGCGGGAACTGGAAACCAACCCGTTCATTCGCGTCGGCAGCCCTGAAATTCGCGCCAACCTTGGCTTGCAGAACGCTTCCGATGCCGAAGTTTTCGCAGAGGTCAGAACGCGCAAGAACAATTTCTGACCTGTCACGAAACGGCGCCGGATCGTAATGACCATCAGCAACGACAATAACTGGCGCGAGATTGTGGACATTCTCGATCTCGCGCCGCATCCGGAGGGTGGCTTCTACCGGGAGACCTTCCGGGATACCTCCATGCACTTACAGCCGGAACGCACAGCGCTCACTGCAACGGCGTCGGAAATGACGTCTGTCACGCCGTCCCGGGCGCACTCGACGGCCATTTACTTTCTACTGCCGCAGGGCGTCATCTCGCACTGGCACAGGGTAGACGCCGCCGAGGTTTGGCACTGGTATGCCGGCGCCCCGCTGGAGCTGTCGCTCACCAACGGCGAGACGAGCCCCGAAACGGCAACCGTTTGCAAAATGACCCTCGGAACCAGCCTGACGGCCGGAGAACGGCCGCAGCACGTAATCCCGCCGCACGTCTGGCAACAGGCTAGATCGCTAGGGGCGTGGACCCTGGTCGGCTGCACCGTCGCACCTGGCTTCGAGTTTACCGGCTTCGAAATCGCGCCACGCTGAAATCGCCAATCAGCCTGTTGATCATAATGCCGCCGGCGCGTGACTCGCGCCGGCACGCATTTAGTCTCGCCGCTCAATCTGTTCCGGAGAAGTGTACTCATGGCAAAGACTGTCTACGATTTTATTCCGAAGTTCGGTGAACTGCGCGACGATGTTCTTTTTGGAGACATTTGGGAACGTGACGACCACCTTGCGAAGCGCGACCGCAGCCTCATAACGATCACGCTGCTGGCATCGCACTACCGTACGGCCGAACTGGAAGGCCACATTCAGCGTGCGCTGGACAACGGCGTCACCAAGGATGAGATCAAGGAAATGATCACGCACATCGCGTTTTATTCCGGTTGGCCAACGGCCGTGAACGCCGGCCGCGTCGCGATGAAAGTGTTCGGCGAAGACGAATAACTATCTCCGTCTGCTCATCGCCACGTCATGCCTCCTCGCGCATCCTGCGCCTGATCGAACGTTGAAGAGTCCAAAGGGAGCACACCCATGAAAGTTGGTTTCGTCGGCCTTGGCACTATGGGGGGCCGCATGGCCATGAATGCCATTCAGGGCGGACATCAACTCGTTGTCCACGATCTCGCCTCGCAAATGGCAGAACAGCACGTATCCGCTGGTGCAGAATGGGCCCCGTCTCTTAAATCAGTGGCCGATCACGCAGATGTGGTCCTGCTCTCGCTGCCCGGGCCGAAAGAGTTCGAAGCTGTTACGACCGGCCCCGGCGGCCTTCTCGAATACATCCGACCCGGCCAGATCATCTTCGATCTGACCACCAATTCACCGACCGTCGTCCGCCATGTTGCCGAACAGTTCGCCGAACGCGGCGCTCATCTACTCGATGCCCCCGTGAGCGGCGGCCCATCTGGCGCCCAGAGCGGCAAGATGGCGGTCTGGGTTGGCGGTGACGTCGACGCCTTCGAACATGGCCGCCCGGTGCTCGACAGCATTTCCGACGCCGTCCGTCATATCGGGGACGTTGGCGCGGGCTCGATCGCCAAG
>CAZWCL010000306.1:0-4875 GCA_964632265.1 uncultured Hyphomicrobiaceae bacterium
GAAGCCCATGCGCGCCTGCGTCTTCTGTCAATAAGCGCCGGCCTGAGTGCAGCCCTTAAATTGAGTGTCGCCCGCTTCGGCATCGGGCCACTGTCGCCCGGCATCACGAGTTCGATAATGACAAGTGGTGGGACCTTGTCGCTATCGGCAAAAAACCTCGGCTTCGCACTCGACCCGTCAGTATTGATGGTCGGCTTCGGCGCGATCGCCGGCCTGCGCATTGGCGTCTCGATGCTGATCGGCGCCGTCATCGGCTGGGGCGTGCTGGCGCCACTGGCGCTCGCTTACGGTGCGGCCAAGGCCGGCAGTGCTGATCCCTCCATCGTCTGGTTTGGACCTTTGGTTGAGTGGCTTTTGTGGCCGGGCGCCACGCTCATGGTAACGGCATCACTGACCTCGTTCGCGATATCGATGGTGCGCCTTGCCTTGCGCCGCCGCGAACAGCTTCGCGAAGATCGCCCCCCTCCGCCCCGCGCCGACGCACCGGTAATCCGGTTGCCTGTACTCGGTCTGGCCTTCACGGCCGTACTCATCGCCGCTGTCGTCGCGCAAAGTACCATCTTTTCCATCGGCCTCATCGATGCGGTACTCGCCGTCCTGCTGAGTTACGTCCTGGCAATTGTCGCAGCGCGCGTTTCCGGCGAGACGGCGATCACGCCGATCGGCGCGCTCGGCAAAATCACGCAATTGACGTTTGGCGCGATTTCGCCCGGCAACGTGACGGCAAACCTGATGACGGCCAACGTGACCGGCGGCGCCGCGGGCCAGTGCGCAGACTTGATGCACGATCTGCGCACCGGACAGTTGATCGGCGCAACCCCCTCCTTCCAGATCATCGCGCAGGTCTTCGGCGTGCTGACGGGATCACTCGCCGCCGCAATCACCTACCTCCTCCTGATTCCCGACCCCGCCGGCCAGCTCATTACTGCCGAATGGCCCGCCCCGGCCGTTGCAACCTGGAAAGCGGTCGCGGAAGTACTCGGCCAGGGTGTCGCCACACTGCCCCCCGGCACCGGCCCCGCGATCGTTGCCGCCAGCATGGTCGGTATCGGCCTGGCCGTCATCGAAACCCTCGTCCCCGAAAAATGGCAGCCCTACATCCCGAGCGCTTCGGCCATGGGCCTCGGCTTCGTGATCCCTGCCTGGAATGCAATCTCGCTTTTCATCGGCGCCGCAGCGGCAGCCGTCGTGCACCGGTTGCATCCGCAGTGGGCGAAGCGGCGGCTCGTTGTGATTGCAGCAGGACTCATCGTCGGCGAGAGCCTAGCAGGCGTCGTGGACGCCCTGGCGAACATCTTCGTGTGAGACTGACAGAGCGGGGCCGACCTTCGTGGAACCGCTTTTGCGATTTCACAGGGGTCGGTAGTCCCGCTCTACACTATGAGAGTAGATCATTTTTCCCAGTTTAGCCCGCGACGGCCCCGGTTGCGAACGGTCTGCAACTAAACCGGAAATGATCTAGGCAAACCCGGAAGGTCACAAATGAAGCAACCTCACCATACGATCCATCGTCATCACCATCATTGCGTGTGGGACAATGCAATCGCCCCCGTGCTGCGCGTTGCGCCCGGACAAGCCATCACCTTCGACATACAGGACGCTTCCGGCGGACAAATCTCGCGAAACAGTACGGCGGACGTATTCGCCACCTACGACGATGAAAATATCAATCCCGTAACCGGTCCGGTATTCGTCGACGGTGCTGAAGTTGGCGACGCGCTCGTCGTAACGCTAGAGTCGTACGCTCCTTCTGGCTGGGGCTGGACCGCGAATATTCCGGGCTTCGGCCTCCTCGCCGACGATTTTCCCGATGCCGCGCTGCATCATTGGAATTACCGCCCGGACGATTGCGAACCGCTGATGTTCGGCGACCTCGCGGAAATACCATTGGCCCCGTTTGCCGGCACCGTCGGCGTCGCCCCGTCGGCGCCGGGCCCGCATGCGATTATTCCACCGCGTCAGGTCGGCGGCAACATGGACGTGCGCGATCTCGTCGCCGGATCGAAACTATATTTGCCGGTCGAAGTCGCCGGCGCCGTGTTTTCCATCGGCGACACGCATGCTGCCCAGGGGGACGGAGAAGTGTGCGGCACAGCGATCGAAAGTCCCATGCAGGTGACACTGACACTCGACGTCGTCAAAGACGCCGGCCTAAGGATGCCACGCATCGAATCGCCCGGCCGGATACGGCCTTTCGGTGCCACGCAAATCACCACCGGCATCGGACCCGACCTGCATCAGGCGGCCCGCGACGCCGTACGTGGCATGATCGATCTTCTGACCAGGCGGCACGCCCTTGCCGCGGTCGACGCCTACATGCTCGCCAGTGTCGCCGGCGATCTCCGCATCAGCCAGATTGTCGACGCGCCGAACTGGACCGTCAGCTTCCACATGCCCGACAGCATTTTCCGGTAGCCCGCGAGGCCGAACGCGATCAAACCATGTCGGAGATCGTGAACGGGAGCTTTCGCAGCCGTTTGCCGGTGGCATTGTGGATTGCATTGCCAACCGCCGCAGCGGTGCCGACAATGCCAAGCTCACCGATACCTTTGACACCCAGCGGGTTCACATAGTCATCAGCTTCTTCCAGCATCTGAACATTGACCTCAACGACGTCGGCGTTCACGGGCACGAGATATTCGGCAATATTATCATTGAGAAAGCGAGCACGCTTGGTATCGACTTCGGTGTGCTCATGAAGGGCCGAACCCAAGCCCCAAATCATGCCACCCATAAGCTGACTGTGAGCGGTCTTTCGGTTGATAATATTGCCGGCTGCAAACGCTCCATGGATACGCGACACGCGTATTTCCTTCGTCCACTCATTGACGCGAGCTTCGACGAACTGCGCTCCGAACGCGAACATGGCCTTGTTCGCGGTCACCGGCCCTGCAACGTCATAGCCACCCTTGTACGTCACCTTCAGCGCCTCCTCGGTTATGTCCGGATGAGCGTATTCGCCGTGCGCCGTCGCTTCGCCGCGCGGCGTTGCCTTCAGGGCCTCGAGCAGCGTCATCTCTTTGCCATTGGCAGACTTGAGGAGGCCATCTGTCAACGTGATCGTTTTCGGGTCGAGCCCGGAAAGCGGCGTGTCGTCCCGCGATGTCACCGTCGCGGCCACCTCTTTCGCAAGATTGAGACAAGCGAGATGTACCGCTGAACCCGCACTGGCTGCGGTGACGGAACCACCGGCAATCGGTGCCAGAGGCAGACCGGAATTGCCCATGACGACCTCGACCTTGTCGACATTGAGCCCTAGACGCTGCGCGGCGATCTGGCCCATGATGGTGTACGTGCCGGTGCCGACGTCGTGCGCGGCAAGCTCGATCAATGCCGTACCGTCATCCTGCATACGCACGCGTGCAGACGATGGCGCAACGCCCGTCGGGTAGGTCGCCGTCGCACAACCAAAGCCGACAAGCCAGTCACCATCACGCCGCCCGTCAGCCTGTGCCGCACGCTCCGACCACCCGAAAGTCTCCGCCGCCGCGTCGAAGCATTCCATCATCGCTCGCGATGAAAATGGCACCTTTTCAACAGGGTGCGTCTCTGTATCATTCGCCCGGCGCAACTCGATCGGGTCCATGTCGAGACTGATGGCCAGTTCATCCATCGCCGTTTCCAACGCAAAGAACGTCTGCATCTCGTTCGGCGCACGCATGAAGCCAGGAGTATTGGTATCGGATGAAGCGAGCCGCTGTTCTGTATGTATATTCGGGCACGCATACATCGCGCGCGTCATATGCGTTCCGGGATTGATAACCGGGTCGAACCGCGATGTCTGAGCGATTTCGATGTGTTCGAACGCGGTAAGCATACCGGTCTCGTCGGCGCCCAGACGAAACTTCTGAACGCTTTCCGGCCGGAATGATGCCACCGTATACATTTGCGACCGCGTTACGATCAGTCGGAGCGGCACCCCAAGGTCGCGCGCGGCGGCAATCGTGAGCAACGCATAAGGCGGCAGCCCGGCTTTCGAGCCGAACGCTCCGCCGACGAACGGTGAGACGACCTCGATAGCGGTTTCCGAAATGCCGAAAGCGGCGGCTATCCCGGCGCGCGCCGTGCGGACGGATTGGCTTGGCATCCAAACGGTCAGCTTGTCCCCGCTCCAATGGGCCGTTGTCGCGAACATCTCCATCGCGTTGTGATGCTGGAACGGCGTCACGTAGGTGGCATCGACAGTCACGGACGCTTGCGCAAGGCCGGCATCCAGATCACCCTTTGTGACCTCCATGTTCTGAGCCAGCTCTGAATGCTCCGGTTCCATGTGGATGATGGAGCCCTTTGGCGAGTATTCAAGCTTCACAAGGTCTGCGCCGCGCCGTGCAGCCGCCACCGTTTCCGCAACGACATAGGCGACCGGCTGACCGGCGTACTTGATTTCATCGCTTGTCATCGGCCAGAAGCTGGCTGTTCCGGCACCGCCTTGATAAAATCCTTTTTGCGTTTTGAACTCAGGCAATGTTTCACGGGTATAGACGCCAAGAACACCATCATGCGCGAGCGCCGGCGAAGGGTCGACACCGGTGACCGTTCCGACAGCTATGGGCGATGTAACGAGCCAGCCATGCAGCATCCCCGCCGGCATGAAGTCGGCGGCATACTTTGCCTCACCAGTCACCTTGCGCGCAGATTCATAACGCGAAACCTTCGTATTCAATGTATCGGCCATAGCGGATCAGCCCTTCTGAGCGAGCTCGTGTGCCTTCATGAGCGCGCCCGCGACGACAGACGCGCCCAACTCGATTTTATAGGCGGAGCCCCCCAGCGGCCTGGCATCCTCAAAGGCAATACTGCCGGCGCGCCGCGCGGCATCTTCGGAAAAGGTTTTGCCCTTGAGGTCATCTTCGGCTTTTTCTGCCCGCCACGGGA
>CAZWCL010000307.1:0-4863 GCA_964632265.1 uncultured Hyphomicrobiaceae bacterium
ATCGGTGCGGCCAAGGCGATCGCATAGCCAGCCGAATAGCGGCCGTCCGAAAAGGCCCGCCAACTGCAGGTTCGAAGAAAAAATGCCGGCCTCGATCGGGCTCAACTTTACTTCTTCAAGCAAGTAAATGTACGTGAAGAAAACGATGCCGACCTGGGTAATCGCGAAAATTATGCCGGCTAGCCAGAGCACGCGCAACTCCCGCGGAATGACGAGCCGGCCAAGCAAAATGCTGAGCCACCGCTTGTTTTGCGGCGTGGGTCTTGGCTTGGCGCGTTGGCGGAGCGCCCGTTCGTCCCGGAGGCGGAATAGCGAGGGCCAGACGAAGATAATCAGAAAACCAAGCGCCACAGCGACCGAAATCGAGATGACGCCTGTCTGCCAGCCGTAAGCGAGCATCAGCGGTGGAAGCAAGCGTCCGAGAATTACCCCGGCGAGAGGCTGGGAAGACTGGCGTATCGCGAGGAACAGTCCACGATTTGGCCGCGGTGTCCGTTCGGTCACGATCGTCATCGAGAGCGGACTGACAGGGCCATAACCGAGGCCGAAAAGAAACGCCGAAAGCATCGTCGCCTCCCATGTGCCGACATGGGTGACGAGTATGACGGCGCCCATCCAGACAAGGGCCAGGGCATGCGCGCCGACGCTGCCAAACAGCCGCATGTAAAGCCCGGTCAGGGGGCTCGAAACAGCGGTGCCAATGAAGATGAAGGTCAACGCCAAGCCGAAGTCGCGCTCGGGCAAGCCGGTCGCGGCCGCGAGATTCGGCGCTATCAGGACGTAGAAAATAAAGCCCGATGCCGCAAGTGACTGCACCGAAAATGTTGCCACCAGATGCTGGAGCGGCCGACGATGGGCGGCCGCATCTTCCTGAGCCGGGGGCGCTTGTGTCGTCACCGTTGCAATTGGTCAGTGCCCCGCAAATTTCGGTGTTCGCCGGTCGGATGACGCCGCGATACCTTCCTTGAAGTCTTCTGTTTTGCGCAACCAGACCTGCTCCTGCAATTCACGGTCCGTCGCGGCCTTTACGGCGTCGGCGAGACCCGCGCGCATAGTCTCGCGCGTCGAGATAATCGCGAGCGGTGCGTTCGTTGCGATTTCGCGGGCGAAATCCCACGCTGCCTGGCGTAGCTGGTCGAGCGGTACGAGTTCGTCGATGATACCCAGCTCCTTGGCTTCCTCGCCTTTGATGCGTCGCGACGTGTAGAACATCATCGCCGCCTTTGTCGGGCCGATCAGACGTGGCAGCGTCGTTGTCAGGCCGAACCCCGGGTGGAAGCCCAGCCGCGTGAAGTTGGCGGCAAAGCGTGCCTCCGGGGCTGCGAACCGGAAATCGGGCATGATCGCCAGTCCGAAACCGCCACCGATCGCGGCACCCTGGACGGCTGCGACAACCGGCTTCTTGTTGCGGAAGAGGCGGACCGCCTCGTTGTAGAGATGGCCGGCGCCGCCGGTGTTCTCGGCCCCGGCAACGCTGCCGTCGTTCTTGACGCCGCTGCCGTCGCCAAAATTCGCGCCGGCGCAGAACGACTTGCCCTCGGAGCAGAGCAGAATGGCGCGCGCGTTCGGGTCGTTGTCGATCTCATCAAAGGCGTCTGCGATCTGCTTGATGAGCGCGTAGTCGAAGAAATTGTGTGGTGGCCTCGTGATCTCGACGGTGGCAACAAAATCGTTGGTCGTGACGCGAAGGTCGGATGAATCGCTCATGGGGCTGTCCTGATCATGGTTGGCGGTGGTTAATTTGCGTTGTGGGCTTATTGATTGAATGGGTGAGCAGGTTCGATAAACGCATCGGCAATAGTGACGCCTTCACCAGCAGGATGCACGATGACGGGATTGAGGTCGATGCTTCGAATATGAGGCTGGAAGCGGGTGGCGAAACGAGAGAGCGCCACGATTGTGTCCGCAAGCGCGTCGATGTCGCTTGGGGGTTTGCCGCGTGCGCCGCTGAGGATTGCCGCGCCTTTAAGGCGGTGGATCAGTTTCGACGCTTGTGCGCGGGATGCAACGGGCGAGGCCAACGCGGTGTCGTTGAATACCTCGGCATAAATGCCACCAAGGCCCACAAGTATCATTGGCCCGAACGTTGCGTCATTCTGCACGCCCAGGATCATCTCGACGCCGCTTGCGGCCATCGGCTCGATCAGCGCGCCGTGGATCGCAACGCCTGGTTTTGCGCGCCCGACGGTGGATATCATCTCGTCGAAAGCATCACCGAGCGTGCTGGCATCGCCGACGAGGTTGAGGCGGACGCCGCCGATATCGGATTTGTGCGCAATCTCGGGAGACTGAACTTTCATCGCCGCTGAGCCGTTAATGGCCTCAAAGGCTGCGATGGCGGCGTCGCGGTCGGTCACGAGCCGGGCGTCGAATGTGCCGATGCCATGGTCGGCGAGTAGGCGGCGTGCAGTGAACTCCGTATCGGCTTCAGCAATGATGGTGCCGTCGCTGGCCGCGCCGGGACCGGTTCCGGGCAAAAGTGGCTCCGCGAAGGCGTCTTTTGTTTCACGGTACGTCGCCAAGGCAGCCATGGCCTTTGCGGCGTTGGCTGTGTCGGTCAGCAAGGGCAGGCCCGATTCGGCGAAAAATGCTATCGTGGCCTGCGTCGGCCAAGTGTACGTCCAAACCACCACGGGTTTTGTGCCGTTGCGGCCAATGACGGCGAAGTTGTCGCGTTCACGCTCAAATACATGAGCGGCGCGGGCACTCGTTACCATGATACTCGCGTCGATGTTGTCAGCCGCGGCCGTCAGGCGCAACAATTCGGCGTAGCCCAACATATGGATCGCCTGCGCCGTACCATCGACGGGATTGCGCGATGAGCCGTAGGGTGGCAACACGGCGTCGATCTTTGCGCGTGCCTTCGGGTCGAGCACTGGCACCTCCAGCCCGACGTCATCGCACATATCGCACATCCAGCCACCGCCACCGCCGGTGCCGGCGGAAATTGCGATACGCCGGCCCTGGGGCAGCTTGGTCCGGTTGTGGTAGAAGGCGGCTGCGATATCGACGAGCTGGTCGAGGTCTTCGCAAAGCGTCACACCATATTCTTGGAGAACGGCGCGGTTGACGCGGTCCGATCCGGCCATGGCGCCGGTGTGCGAAGCGGCCGATTCCTGCGCGGCCTGACTGCGGCCGATCTTGACGGCAAGGATGGGTTTACCCTCCTTGAGGGCGCGGGCGGCGACGCGGCGGAACTGGGCGCCATCGCGGATGTCCTCGAGGAACAGGCAGAAAACGTCAGTCTCACCTTCCTCCAGCATGTATTCGACCAGGTCGAAGGCGCGCAGCCCTGCCTCGTTCCCCGTGGTCACGACATACCGGAAGGGAAGTTCACGCAGGCGGCCACGATCGTACATGCCGAACCCGATCGCGCCGGATTGTGCGATGACCGCAAGCTTCCCGCCGTCGTTGTGCCATTCCGGCAGCAGCGGCAGCGAGGAGCGGGCGATAGCAGGCGAGAATGTCGGACATAGCGATTTGGCGAGGTTCACGAAGCCGAGCGCATTCGGACCTGTCACTGCCATGTCATAGCGCGCAATGGTCTCGGATAGCTCACGCTGCAAGACTTCGCCTTCGGCGCCAGTCTGCTCGGCAAATCCAGAGGCGACTATAGCTGCCGCCTTGATGCCCGCCTTGCCACAGCGTGCGACCTCGGCGGCAACCTTGTCGGCTGGCACAAGCAGTATGGCGAGGTCGACCGTCTCTGGCAGGTCGTTCACGGTCGCGTAGCACGTCCGGCCGTCGATCTCCTTATGTGTCGGCGTCACGGGATAGACACGCCCTTCGTACGGCTCACGGCAGAGCACTTGGAACAGCAGGCCGCGCAAGCGCGTCGTGTCCGGTGAAGCGCCGACGACGGCAACGCTTTCAGCGTTAAGTAGCTTGGATATGTCCGGCATCTGCCGCCGATCTCCCGACTGTGATACGACTGACTACTGGCGCGCCTAGCGAAGCCCGAGGCCGCGGGCGATAATGCCGCGCAGCACCTCATTGGTGCCACCCTGGATTGTGAATTTCGGCGCCTGCAGCAACGCGAAATCGATGATGTCGTCGAGGTCCGGATCGTTCGTGGGCTCGCGCTTGGTGAAAGCTGCGAGGGCTCGCACTTTCGCTGGCAGCTGCTGCTCCCAGACGGTGCCGGCGTCCTTTACGATCGATGCCTCGAGAACCGGCTCTTTGCCGGCTTCGAGCATGCCGGCGACCGACACGGACATGCGGCGCAACGTATGCAACTGGGCAACGAGCCGGCCAACGCCTTCGGCCGTGCGCATGTCGATGCCGTCATCCTTCGCCGCGTCGATAAAGGCCGTCAGAACGTAGTACGTCTCGAGGAACCGCTCTGGGCCGCTGCGCTCATAAGCCAATTCTGCCGTTGCCTGTTTCCATGCGCCATCGACTTCGCCAAGTTGATGATCATCCGGCACGAACACATTGTCGAAGACAACCTCGTTGAAGTCGTGCATGCCGGTCATCTGGATGATCGGATTGATCGTGATACCGTCACTCGAGAGGTCCACGACAAATTGCGTCAGGCCATGACGGCGATTTTCCTTGGTCGGCTCAGACGTTCGAAAAAGACCGATCATGTATTCGGCCTGATGCGCCGTCGAGGTCCACACCTTCGTGCCGTTGAGGCGCCATCCTCCTTCGACTTTAGTCGCCTTGGCGGCGGCGGCGAAAAGGTCGGAGCCCGAATTGGGTTCGCTCATGCCGATGGCGAAGCACACATCACCGTTGGTGATGCCGGGAAGGATCTTGTCTTTCAAACTCTCACTGCCGAACTTCAAGATGACGGGGCCGCTCTGGCGGTCGGCGACAAAGTGCGACCAGGTCGGCGCGGTTACGGCACGGAACTCTTCC
>CAZWCL010000308.1:0-4807 GCA_964632265.1 uncultured Hyphomicrobiaceae bacterium
GCTGTCACCTCGCGGTTGGGGCTTGGCGCAACATACTCGACGACATACTTCGATCCATTCCACGTCGCGCGCGTCTTTCAGACGGTCGACCTGATGACCAAGGGCCGTGCAGCCTGGAACTGCGTCACCTCCGTTAACGACAACGAGGCACGCAACATGGGGCGGGGCGAGGCGGCAATGGAGCACGATCTCAGATACGACCGGGCCGACGAATTCATGGAGATCGTACTCGGACACTGGGATAGCTGGGATGACGATGCCGTCGTCGTCGACAAAATCAACAACGTCTACGCTCAGCCCGATAAAGTCCGCCGCATCGACTACAACGGGCAATACCTCTCATCACGCGGACCTTTTACCGTGCCGCGTTCGGCCCAGGGGCATCCGGTTGTCATGCAAGCGGGCATGAGTGGACGAGGCCAGCGCTTCGCCGCCCGCTGGGGAGAGCTGCTATTCGTTGCATATCACGACATCAATGTCGGCCGCGCCAAATACAAGGCGCAGAAGGAAGCCGCGGCCGCGGTTGGGCGTAACCGGACCACATGAAAATATGCTCGCTGTTCTATCCCATGGTCGCCGCAACGCGCGCTGAGGCAGAAGACAAGAAAGCCGCCTACGACAAGCTGCCCAACGAAATCGATCAGCTCTCACTGCTCTCCGAAGCGCTCAACTACGATTTTGCAACGAAGGGCATGGACGAGCCCTTCACCGACGAAGAAATCGCCAACATCAACGGCATGCAGTCGATGCGCGACCGGGTGGTCCAGGCCGGCTTCCCCAATCCGACCGTGCGCGATTTCATGCGCGTTACCGGGCGTGGCCTTTTGCACGATGCCTGGGTCGGCTCGCCGACCGACATCGCCGACCGTATCGAGGAATGGTGGTCAGGCCCCGAGCCCGCATCCGATGGCTTTGTCGTCGGCCCCACGCACCAGCCGGGCTCTTTTGAAGATTTCGTGCGCCTTGTCGTGCCTGAGTTGCAGCGCCGCGGCATTTACCGCAAAGATTACAACGGCACCACCCTGCGTGATCATCTCGGCCTCGGGCGGCCTGAGATCGGCGCGCTCAGAAACATCCAGAACCCGGTCGCCGCCGAGTAATCATCAGGAGCCTTCATGGACGTTCTCGACGCGATCCGTCAGCGAAAATCAATACGCGCTTTCAAGCCCGACCCTGTTCCACGCGAGACGGTCCGGAAAATTCTCGAGATCGCGCAACGCGCGCCGAGCGGGACGAATACACAACCGTGGCATGTCTATGCATGTACCGGGGCTGTCCGGGACGCCATCTCACGCGACGTCACAGCGATGGCGAAGGCAGGTACTGGCAAGACCTACGTCGATTACGACTACCAACCCGCCAAGTGGAAAGACATCCACACTGCCCGGCGGCGGGGTGTCGGCTGGGGTCTTTATGGCTTACTCGGCATCGAGAAAGGTGACCGCGAGGCGAGCGCACGCCAAGGCCTGCGTAACTTTCAGTTCTTCGATGCACCCGTGGGATTGTTCGTGACCACGGAAGACTATCTGAGGTTTGGCAGTTGGGCTGATACGGGCATGTATATCCAGACGATCATGCTGGCGGCCAAAGCCTTCGGCCTCGACACCTGTCCGCAGGCAGCCTGGATACCCTATCAGGAACCTGTACTGCGCCACCTCGGCGCGCCAGCCGACCAGTCCTTGGTGAGTGGCATCAGCCTTGGTTACGCCGACAATACAAAAATAGAAAATACGCTCGTAAGTGAGCGCGAGCCGGTCGAGAACATCGCACACTTCAAGGGGTTTGACTGAGAAAACGGCGCCGGTCGTCACAGCCGCGAGGTCACGCCGCCGTCTACGTACAATATGTGGCCGGTTACGAAACTGGCGGCATCAGATGCCAGGAAGACAGCGGCGCCTGACAGTTCGCCGACCTCGCCCCAGCGCCCAAGCGGTGTGCGGTCCGTGAGCCAGCCGGAGAACTTCTCATCGGCGACAAGCGCCGCGTTAAGCTCGGTCGCAAAATAGCCCGGGCCAAGACCGTTGACGCGAATGCCGTGCTGGCCCCAGTCAATCGCCATGCCTTTGGTCAACATCTTCAGTCCGCCCTTCGAAGCCGCATAGGGCGCAATCGACGGGCGGCCCAGTTCGCTCTGCACGGAGCAAATATTGATTATGGAGCCGCGTTTGCGCGGGATCATGTGATTGACTACCGCTTTCGACACACGAAACACGCTGTCTAGGTTGGTACTCATCAATTCGCGCCAGGTCTCTTCGGGAAACGCCTCGAGAGGCCCGCGGCGCTGGATGCCGGCGTTGTTGACGAGGATGTCGATCGCGCCGATTTCGGCTTCGATCGCCGCCACTGCCTTGCCGACGGCGTCCGGGTCCGTCACGTCGAAGGCTGCGCCGTGCGCCTTAACGCCGTCACGTCGGAGTTGCGCGACTACGTCGTCGACCAGTTCGGCGCGCCGGCCGTTGATGATGACCGATGCGCCGGCGGCTCCCATGCCGCGCGCCAACCCTTCGCCGATCCCGGCTGATGATCCGGTAATCAGCGCCACCCGGTTATCCAGTCTAAATGTCGTCATCTCGTTCCCTCCCAGGCGGTTCAGGTGATACGCTCGTCATTGTTCAAGCTAGGACACCTAGGCGGCGAAGGAAGCAAGATGCAAGCCTCATCCGGTAGCACGGTAGCATCCGACAAAATGGATAGAGAAACTGAATTAGAGGCGCCGATCGAGCGAACGGAGCAGATCGAGGCCGTGGTTGTCCATGGCGCGAAAGACCTTCGTGTCGAGATGATCAGATCTCCTGATGGCGATGTAGGTCCGGATCAGGTCAGTGTTCGGATAGAACGCGGCGGCATTTGCGGATCGGATCTCCATTATTACGCGGATGGTGGGTTTGGCACCGTCCGTCTACGCGAACCGATGATCCTCGGCCATGAGGTTGCCGGCATCATCGAACGTGTCGGCGCCAACGTCGAACGGCTTCGAGCGGGCGATCGCGTCGCTATCAGCCCGAGCCGGCCCTGTGGAACTTGCGCCTACTGCCAGTCGAGGCAGCAAACTCATTGCATGGACATGCGCTTTTACGGCAGCGCCATGCGCTTTCCGCATATCCAGGGCGCGTTCCGTCAACGCGTCGTGGCTGACGAGAGCCAGTGCCACACCGTGCTCCCATCGTTATCGGCGAGCGAAGCTGCCCTCGCGGAGCCACTGGCCGTTGCGCTTCATGCGGTTAACCGGGCGGGGTCGCTTGTCGGACGCCGCATACTGATCACTGGGTCCGGGCCGATCGGCGTGTTGTGCGCTGTGGCTGCGCGACGAGCTGGTGCGGCCGAAATCGTCGCGACGGATATCGCCGCGGCGCCGCTGAAGGTCATGGGACGTGTCGGAGCCGATGTCGTCATCAATCATTCGGAACGGCCGGACGCACTGAATACCTATGGGGTGGGCAAAGGCACCTTCGATGTGCTCTTTGAAGCATCCGGTAATGCGCAGGCTCTTGCGAGCGCGTTTGACGTGCTCAAACCCGGTGCGACGATCGTCCAGATTGGCCTCGGAGCCGCGCAGGCGCTGCCACTCAACACGATCGTTGCCAAGGAATTCGATCTACGCGGGACCTTCCGGTTTCATGAAGAATTCGCCACTGCGGTTGACTTCATGAATAAGGGGCTCGTCGATGTTCAGCCGCTCATCACCCAGACACTACCCTATAAGCAAGCCCGGGCCGCATTCGACCTTGCCGGCGACAGGACGCAGGCCATGAAAGTCCAGCTTGCCTTCTAGCAGGCGGAGGGGGCGGAGGAGTAATCTGATGCTTCGGTAGATGTCGGCGTTTCGCCACGCGAAAAGCCTCTGCCGGGCTCTTTCTGGCCGGAACCCGCACGCCGACCGTGGTTCGCCCATTACGCAACCATCATCATTGGCATCTGGTGCATTAATCGCCACATGGCAGTATGATGGGCCGTCAGATCACCGGTATGATGCACGTCATCCGTTTGTCCGTTCGCGCCGCAGCGTTTCCTGGCCTATTAATGCATGCAAACGACAACCTGTTAGACAGAAAACAGAACTTTGAGCCTATGCCCGACGTCGAAACGAGTATCGAAATCCACATCAACGGCGAACCTCACCGGGGCATGGCGATGACGCTTGCAGCGCTGATCGACGAGATTGGCTATAAAGGCGAACGCGTTGCGACGGCGGTCAACGGCGATTTCGTACCAAGCAGTCAGCGGGGCAATCATCGGCTCCAGGACGGTGACCGGGTCGAAATCGTCGCGCCACGCCAAGGCGGCTGACGACGTTAAGTCGGCCGCCCGAAAGATAGCGCCTTGCCAACAACTAAGACACTGCCTTCAATGACCACCATGACACCACTCCAGATGGCAAGCCGAGCACCGGACGACGCCCATCGCGGCAGTTCGGCCGCCGGCGACGGCGATCAACTCTCGTTTTACGGACGCACCACACAATCGCGGCTCCTGCTCGGTACGGCGCAGTACCCGTCTCCCGAGATACTCGGACGCGCCGTCCAGTCATCGGGAACCGGCGTTATCACCGTTTCGCTTCGGCGGGAGCAGGCCGGCAGCGGGGCAGGCGAACGCTTCTTTGATCTTATCCGGTCGTGGGATGTCGCAGTCCTGCCCAACACGGCCGGCTGCCGGACCCCGAAGGAGGCCATCAATACGGCACTCATGGCGCGGGAATTGTTCGAGACGGCCTGGATCAAACTTGAAGTCATTGCCAACGACGATACGTTGCAGCCGGATGTCTTCGGTCTCGTGGAAGCTGCGGGGGAGTTGGTCAGACAGGGCTTCG
>CAZWCL010000309.1:0-4801 GCA_964632265.1 uncultured Hyphomicrobiaceae bacterium
AATCAAAAAGACAGGCAAGCCGGTCACCGGCTTCGGTATCGAAGGTACGGGCGATATCGAGACGATTGCCAAGGCCTCACGGGTCGCCAAAGATTACCTGCAATGGGCCTCGGAGTTGCCGCGCGAGGAATGTGGCATAGAGGAGTTGTGGGTTTCGACGAAGTGCGGCGAGAGCGACACAACCACCGGCCTAGGCTCGTGTCCGACCGTTGGCAACATGTACGACAAGCTGATCCCCCAGGGTGTCACGGGGGTGTTCGGTGAGACGAGCGAGATTACCGGCGGCGAGATGATCTGCAAGGAGCGTGCGATCAACAAGGAGATCGGCGAGAAGTGGTTCAAGGTCTGGCAGGCCTACCAGGATGACGTGATCGAGGCGCACAAGGTTGATGATCTGTCCGAGAGCCAACCGACGAGGGGTAATATTGCCGGCGGTCTTTCGACGATTGAAGAAAAGGCGATGGGCAATCTCGAGAAGATTGGCCGCACGTGCCGTTATATCGATGTCCTTGAGCCTGCCGAAGAACCGCAGAAGGGGCCGGGTCTCTACTACATGGATACGTCCTCGGCGGCGGCGGAATGCGTGACGCTGATGGCGGCCGGCGGGTACGTGGTCCACACGTTCCCGACGGGACAGGGCAATATTATTGGCAACCCGATCGTGCCGGTGATCAAGATAAGTGCAAATCCTTATACAGTTCGCACGATGTCTGAGCATGTGGATCTCGATGTTTCAGGTATTCTGCGCCGTGAGATGACGCTTGACGATGCCGGAGATGCTTTGATCGACATGATCGTGCGCACATCGAACGGACGCCTGACGGCGGCAGAAGCGCTAGGGCATCGCGAGTTTGTCATGACGAAGCTATATCGCAGCGCCTGACGCTGGCGCTGTTCGTGCAAGTTGACTCCCTGTTTGCACGGGACCAGTTCGAGGGGAGCGGGGAATGCCGGGGCCGGGTCGGGGGACTTCCGGCCCCGGTTTTTTATTACCTTTTTGTTTTCCGGGGCGCTGCGGACCCGCCGTTACGGGGCAGGGCTTTGGTACGACCTGCTATACGCTGGCACCTGCCGCGGCGTTGGACACCTTCACCAGGAGAGGGCGGCAGTCCGCTGACCGATAGGGGCGGGGCTCCGCGCGGTGGCGATGCTTGGCGACCTCGCGTGATTGCGACCGACGGCGACGCGGAGGGCCACGCAGGATAAGCTTCGGTTGACCTTGGCGGAACGAATCGGATCATCACGGTCGAAGGTGAAACTGCGGTCTTTGGTCAGTGGTCGGCCGAACCGAGCTGCCGGTCCGGTCGGTAGTTTGTCAAAGAGTTTCTTTCCGATTTTCATGAAGTCTTGGATGATGCAAGGTTTCGCTTGCGCTGAAAACACGTTATGACCGAGACTACGGAGATGTTGGCGATCAAGACCAACGTCTAGTGCGTGTCGCCTGTCAGGGCACGTGCACTCCCACGAAAGGCCATTGGAGGAAAAATGTTCGCAAAGAGAAACTCGAGTAAGGGGCGCTTCAAGCGTTTCGGTCTAGCGACCGGCGCGGTCGCGCTTGCCGCCATGCTCACTGGTGGCAGTGCCATTGCAGAGGGCGTGACGATCCGGATCGCTTCCGATACGGTTGGTCCACCGCACCCAGCCGGTATCGCCATGGAGAGGCTCAAGGAAAAGGTTGAAGAGGCCATTCCAGGCTCGAAGGTCCGGATCTATGTGTCAGCTTCGCTCTATAAGAACGCCGAAGCGATCGAGGCCATGACCGAGGGCAACCTCGAAATGGCATGGGGCCAGTTCGGCAAGACGGCCGTTTTGGACCCATACACCAACGTCGTGGTCGGCCCCATGCTGCTGACAACGCCTGGTGCGATCAACTCGCTCGACTCGTTCGAGACGTTCAAGATGCTCCAGAAGCGCTTCAACGATATCCATGACGTCACCATCTTCGGTTCGGCGCACCTGAGCTTCTATATGGGTGCTGGTTCCGGCTCGCGGCTGCTGAGCCCGGACGATTTTTCCGGCAAGAAGATGCGTTCGATGGGTCCGGCCGAAAACGCGATGCTGCGTGCCTATGGTTCGAACCCGACGACCATGGCGTTCGGTGATGTGCCGCCGGCTCTCGAGACCAAGGTCATCGACGGTCTCCTGACCAGCCTTGGCGGCTGGAACAAGATCAAGGAGCAGGCGCCGTACTTCTCGATTGCGGGAATCAACGGTATCGTTGGCGACTACTACTACCTGGCCGCCTCGAACAAGTGGTGGAACTCGCTCAAGCCCGAGCACCAGAAGATCATTCAGAAGATCATCACTGAAGAAGTTCTGCCGCTCGCCAAGCGCGCCAACTTCTGCAACGACAAGCGGTTGATCGACAAGTATGGCACAGACGATCCGTCCAAGCCCGGCATCTTCATCATGAAGCCGGAGCAGGCGAAAGTTCTGGCTAAAAAGCTCGGTTCTGCGACGTCGGATTGGATCAAGGAAAACACGCCGGCCGACGCCGACAAGTGGGTCGACAAGTTCGCCGAAGAATCCAAGGCGGCAGTCAAAGCGAACCCGCCGGGATCGAACTGGCTCGAAAAGACCGACTGTGAAGCGTTGGAGCCGGTCTTCGCCAAGTATTCGAAGTAAGTCCAGATAAGTTGTTTGACCGGCCGGTTTGTTCCCAAACCGGCCGGTGCTTCGTCGTGTCGTGAACGCTCAGCCGGGCAAATCTGCGGGCATGTGTTGGCGCCGGCGAATTTGTTTTTTTTCGCGCCGGTGCAATCGCTCCGGCACTCCGGCTTCGGGCTTGCGGGAGGGGCTGCCCCATGGACTTCATCGTTGATAGACTCTACCGCGGTTTTCGATTTCTGCTCGACACGGTCATAGGCTATGGCGCCATCGTGATGATGTTCGTCGCTACGCTGCTCGCGGTGGCCGAGGTCGTTCGCCGCTATATCTTCGGGACGGTCTTCGTTTGGGGGCAGGATGCCGTCACCTACGGGCTGGTCGCATCTATTTTTCTTTATTTCGCCGTGACGCAGGCGCGACGCTCGCACCTGAGAATGTCGGCTTTGATAGATACGTTGGAAAAAGCCGGTTTTGAGCGATTTGTGCTTATTGTTCGTACGTTCATGACGGCTATCGGACTCGTGGTCTATAGCGCCATCGCATGGTGGGGTGTTCCGACACTCGAGCGCTCCATGCTGCTTGGACGCAAGACGCAAAGCATGGTGCTGTCCATCTGGCCGTTCCAGGCGATCCTGGTCGCGGCGTTCACGCTGCTTGCTATCGTGTGCCTGTTTCAACTTTACCAAGACATCCGCGCGCTGATGGGCAAGAAAGTCTTTGAGTGGGCGCCGGTCGAAGAAGGCATCGACATCTGATGGGCATTCTCGGATCTGCTCTGCTGGTTTTCCTGGGGCTCGGCGCACCAATTGCGCTCGCGCTCATCGCCGTGACCGTCGGCTTCATCATCTATGATCCGTTGCTGTCGGAGAATGCGATCTTCAGATCGTTCTTCAGCTTCGTGAACAAATATACGCTGATGGCGATTCCATTCTTCATCTTCGCCGGCTTCCTGATGGAGCGAACGGGGTTGATCAAGAAGCTCTTTCGCTTCGCTGATGCACTTGTCGGGTGGGTTCCTGGCGGCTTTGCCTACGCGACGATCCTGGCGGCGGTCATGTTCGGTGCGATCTCGGGATCGTCGACGGCGATGGCGGCCGCCATGGGCGTCGTGGCCTATCCGGAGATGATCAAGCGCGGCTATCCGAAATGGATGGCGGCCGGCGTGATTGCAACTGGGGGCGGGATCGCGATCCTCATCCCGCCGAGTATCACGCTCATCCTCTATGGGGTGCTGACGGACGAGTCGATCGTCAAGTTGTTCTTTGCCGGCGTGATACCAGGGCTGATGCTGGCGTTCAGTGACGCGATCATCGTGATGACGATGGCGTTGATCATCAAGCTGCCGGCCAACAAGTTCGACATCAAGGAATTGCTTGATGCCGGCCTCGCCGCACTGCCCGCGCTCTTGATGCCCGTTTTTGTTCTCGGCGCGCTTTATGGTGGCGTGCTGACGCCGACCGAGTCGGGAGCCGGTGCCTGCGCCTACGCGATACTCTATGGCTTCTTTTCGCTCAGGGAGAAGTTCTTCAAGGAACTGGTGGCGGCGACGGAGCGGGCAGTCAATCTGACGGCAATCCTGTTTTTCCTGCTCGGTGGTGTTGGAATCTTCCAGTTCCTGCTGGCGAACCAGGGTTGGCCTCAGGAAATTGCCGACTGGGTCGTCGGCATGGGGCTTTCGCCGCTTGGTTTTCTCGGGCTCTTGATGCTTGTCCTGTTGTTCCTGTCGATGTTCCTGACAGGGGTGGCGATTTTGGTGCTGATCGTGCCGATCATCTACCCGGTGTCGCTGTCGCTCGGCATCGACCCGATCCATCTTGGCGTTCTGTTCGCGCTGTGCATCGAGATGGGTGCCGTTATTCCACCGGTCGGGCTCAATCTTTTCGCGGTCAGCGGGACCACCAAGGTACCGGTGACAACGGTGATGAAGGGGTCATTCCCGTTCCTGTGTACCGACGGGTGTGTGCTGATCCTGTGTATGCTGTTCCCGATCGTTACACTTTGGTTGTCTAACATCGCAGTGCAGTCGGTGTTCAACTAGCTTGCCCGTTCTGGCTCACGACGCGTATCGGTGAGCGCCGCCTGACGGCGTCTTCGCCAGCGTGCGACGAGGGCGGCGTGCGACGCTCAAGGTCGCGGGTCGCGTGCGCTCCCGCAGGGGTGCCGCCTTTAGCGGTAAGAGGAAGGAACGCGGGCG
>CAZWCL010000310.1:0-4793 GCA_964632265.1 uncultured Hyphomicrobiaceae bacterium
GCGAAAAAGCGCCAGGCGTCGCGAGCCACATGAGTTCTTCAACAGCCTGCTAGGCCCGGCACGGTCACCGCTTCTCAAACCTCGACGCCCGTCTCCTTTTCCCACACGATACGCCCGCCCGTTATGGTGACGTCGGCGGTAATGCCGGGGATACGGTCTTCGTCGCACGTCAACAGGTCGTCGCTCAGGATAACGATATCGGCGGCCTTTCCAGGCTCGATCGTCCCTTTGAAGTCCTCATCGAAACTAAGCCACGCCCCTTCACGGCTCGCAGCCGCCAGGGCCTCGAGCCGCGTCAACGCCTGAGCCTCACCGAGCCTCGGTGTCCCGTTGTCAGGCACCCTGGCCACCGCGTGATGTATCGGCACGAACATCGTCGGCGGCACGTTATCCGTCGCCAGCGCGGCATGAACGCCAGCCTCGATCATCCAGCGCATCGGGACGATCTCGTCGACCCGCGCCTCGCCGAGACGACCGCGCAACTTGTCACCGTCGAGCCCGATATAGCGGCCGGTGTAATACTGGATCCCGAGGCCCAGATCCGCGATCCGCTTGACCTCATCGCGGTTGAAAACGCCAACATGCTCGATCATCCAGCGTTGATCATCGATCGCGACCTGCCGGTGAACGCGCTCATAGACTTCGAGAATACCGGGATCGAAAGATCCAACCCTGATCCCAAGTCGCGCAGCCTCGAGTAACAGTTCAAACATTACCTCAGATGGCAACGCGGCATCGAAGTTGAAACCGGCCCATCCGGTATAGGGCCCGCACAGCGCCCTCAGATCATTTTCGGGCGAGCGATCGTTTTCTGCGTAAAGCCCCGCCATGCGCAGGAATTCATCGCCAAGACCGCGCCGCGCCAGCCAGCGGCCCCAATCGACGAGCAACTCCCGGACTGCCGACGGCGACGGATCTGACCATGACGGGCTGAACATGAGATGCGATCGCACCGGCAGAAACTCGCCCGCCTCCTGATGGCAAGCCTGATAGGCCGCAAACACTTCCCCCGCGATGCCATGCCCCTCGACGACGCTGGTCGTGCCAACGCTATTATAGACCTCCATCGACCGCTTGAGTCCCGCGATCCGATCATCGATCGAAAACCGTGGAATACACGACATCAGCGTCTTTTCCGCTAGTGGCTTGAAGACGAACTCATAAATGATGCCGGACGGCTCACCACTGTCGAGTTCCTTGTCGATTTGGATCGATGGCGACGGCGGCATTGTCGCGCGCGTGATCCCGGCAAGTTCAAGCGCCCGCGTGTTGGCGACCGAAACCAGCGGCAACGTGTTTCGCCAGTGGCCCCAGATCGGCCGGATGTAGACGGGATGATCCGGCGCCACCTTGTCGAGGTCGTGCCGCGTGGGCCAACGCTTGTCCCTGAGATTGCCCGGCACGCCTTCATAAAAAGGCGGTTCACCGATCGGCATGGTCACGATCCATTCGCCTCGCGGCGTTTCGCGCACCAACGCTTCGATCCTTTGAAGCACGTCGTCAATCGAACGGCAGCCGGCCAGCGACGGTAACCGCTCTTTGAGGCCTTCCCGGTCCATGTGCGCGTGCGCATCGATCAGCCCCGGGCCAACCAGACGGCCGCCGGCATCAATCCGCCGCGCGCCCGGCCGCGTCATCGCTTCGACTTCCGCATTCGTGCCAACGGCGATTATCTTTCCGCCGCGCACGGCCACTGCTTCCGCGATTTTCTCCTCGCGATCGAGCGTCGCGACCTTGCCACCCGTTATGATAAGTTCGGCCCGACTGTCGGTGGCGCCATGGCCAGATCCATCATCACATCCGTCGCTCATCAGCCATCTCCTTGCGCCAAACCCGCTCACAGGCGAGTTTGGGCGATGCATCGCCTGACGGCAAGCTCCGGAACGCGCTCGTCCGGGCTAGTATTCACAACGAGGCGACGATAGGAGAACTGGATGGAAGACGGACGTATCAGCAAACTCAACGATGATGCACCGGATGTTGATGGCCGCTACGTCCTCTACTGGATGCAGCAGGCGCAGCGCACATCCTTCAATCACGCACTCGAATATGCTGCCCGCCTTGCGAACGACCACGGCGTTGGCCTCGTCGTTGGTTTCGGCCTGTTTGCCGGCTATCCCGAGGCAAACGCGCGTCACTTTGCGTTCATGTTGGAGGGGTTGGCGGAAGTGGCTGAGAACCTCGCCGGCCGCGACATCAAGTTCGTCGTGCGCAAAGGGCCCCCACCCCGGGTCATCATCCGGCTTGCGGAAGCTGCCGTCTGCGTCGTGACCGACCGCGCCTACCTCGACCCGCCGCGGCGTTGGCGCACTGAGGTTGCCAACGAAGTCGGCAAGCAGGTCATTCAAGTAGAAACCGACGTCGTCGTGCCCGTCGAGGAAGTTTCCGGCAAGCAGGAATACGCCGCCCGCACCATCCGCCCGAAACTCGAGAAACGCTGGCCGGACTATCTCGGCGATGTTTCAGCGACCAAATTGACCACTTCATCGATGAGCTATCGCAATCTTGACAGCGATATCGACGTCGAAGACTGGGAGGCAGCACTGGCATCCCTCGACGTCGACGGTTCGGTGCCCCCCTCTAAGCAGTTCCGCGGCGGCACGCGCCAGGCTCAGGAGCGGCTGACCACGTTTTTGACAAGCGCCTTCGATGGCTACGCCGATGCCCGTAACGATCCCGCCAAACCGCAAACTTCAATGCTCTCGCCGTACCTGCATTTCGGCCAGATTTCCCCGGTTGAGATCGCCCGCAAGATCAGGTCTTCCAAGAGCGGTGGCGACGAGGACAAGGCGTCCTTTCTCGAAGAACTGATCGTGCGCCGCGAGTTGGCGATCAACTTCACCACGTTCTGCGGCGACTACGACAGCCCGCGCTGCCTGCCGAACTGGGCCAGGAAAACGCTCGGTGAACACGAAGACGACGACCGGCCGCATCGCTACACACGCAACGAACTTGAAAACGCCAAGACGCACGACGATGCCTGGAACGCCGCGATGATGGAGGCCGTGAAGACCGGATACATGCACAACTACATGCGCATGTACTGGGCCAAGAAGATCCTCGAATGGTCGAACACCACGGATCACGCCTACCGCACCACCCTTGAGATCATGAACAAGTACTTCCTTGATGGCCGCGACCCCAACTCCTACGCCGGCGTCGGCTGGACCTACGGTCTCCACGACCGCGCTTGGACCGAACGCGAGATCTACGGCAAGGTCCGCACGATGACGCGCGGCGGTCTCGATCGTAAATTTGACATCGGCGGCTACTGCAAACGCATCGAAGACATTGAGGCGTGACCTGCCGCACGTTTTCGATCAGTCGTTCGGCGCATCCCTTGACGGTTGAAGCTCTCCGGACGTGCATCTTCGCGCCCGGCGCCCGGCGCCAACGGCTCTGCCGCGGAGGCCGCATCCATTTCCTCAGACTACGCGCAGCGCTTTGACGGCGCCGCCTTGACGGTGGCGAAATCCCAAGAGATGATCTTGCGACGCAAGCTCGGAAAATCTATCCGCGCCGAGCTGGCCGCAGCGCCCGATTCGCGCCGCCATCCGTGCTCTATAAGCGACAAGCCAGGCGTGATGGCAGCCCTTGACCCTGGTCAACCTTGCCGCAGGACCGCAAACTCGTTTAGTACGAATCGATTGCCGGCCAACATCGCTTCAAAGAGAGGGACCAATGAGAACGACTTCTTGGCTTTGCGGAATCCTGGTCTTTGCCCCGGTCTTTGCCTTGGGCATCGGCGCATCGCCGTGGGATGACGCGCACGCGCAAGGCCGGTGGAGCGGCGGCTCATATGTGTTTGAAAGTGACATCGAGCGCCGCCGCAAACAGCGCGAAGCTGCCCGCGCCAAGCGCCGGAAATCATACCGCACCAAATATCCGCGCTACATGAAGGGCGGCGCCAAGCCAAAAATCTCACCGGAAGAGCCTGACATCGTATACCTTGAGCGCGATGAAAGGCCGGGCACGATCATCGTCGACACCAACGGCCGGCGCCTTTTCTACGTGCTTTCCGGCAATCGCGCCTATCAGTATCCGATTTCTGTCGGCCGCACCGGCTTCACCTGGACCGGCACCGAACGCATCAGCCGGATCAAATCCTGGCCGTCATGGACGCCACCGGCTTCAATGCGCCGCCGCCAGCCAGGCCTGCCGATTACCGTTTCAGGCGGCATCATCAATCCGCTCGGTGCGAAGGCTCTTTATCTCGGCAGCTCGATCTATCGCATCCACGGCACGAACAACAAGCGCTCGATCGGCCGCGCCTCGTCCTCTGGCTGCTTCCGCATGCTGAACAAGCACGTTGTGCACTTGGCCAAGCTCGCCAAGATCGGCACCAAGGTGCGCGTCGTCAAAAACTATTCAGGTGTCAACGCCTCGATGCCACTCTCGACGCTCTTTGCCGATTTTAGCGAACCGGAAGAGCCCTGATCACCGTCAAAAAAGAATCGATAACCCCAAAAGAAACGCCCCACCACCGAGATTCTAAACAGGCTTTTGGGTCAACGGGGAGGCTGCCAGTTTTGTGCTTGGCTTCGGATACTTCCAGTCCGCCAAAACCGGATCGATCCGAAGGCGAGAAAGTTCTGGCAATGGGTGCACCCCGTTTCAGGATGCACCTGCGGCATGGCCATACGCACTGACCTGCCCCCGAACTTTCGTCCAGCCGAAGTTGGACTCCGCAGGTTGAAGTTATCGTCTTGCTCGTCCGGAGCAACAGGCCGGGCTGCGTAGACCTCACGTATCGGAGCAGGCTGGCCTGTTGCGGGTTTTGTGGTCAAGGCGAG
>CAZWCL010000311.1:0-4792 GCA_964632265.1 uncultured Hyphomicrobiaceae bacterium
GCTCTTGCTTACGAGTTCGGATACCTCCGGCCCGACTGGATCACGCTCGAGCAGTACGGCATGTCTACGCGTTCGCATTTCCCGGTCGAGCCGGACACGATCCGACGTATTGGCGCCAAGTTCGGGCCGGCGGATCTGGCGCCGCGCTATCCGTACACCGCGACTCACGAGCTGACGCATGAGATCTTTTACAACCTCGCCACATACTTCATGACACCGCTATTCTGGAACTACTACTCGGACCGGTATTACAATCCGATCGTTGAGTACCTGACGGGGCTGCCCAAGCAATTCCGAGCTACTCAAAGTACCTTGCAAGCGGAGCAGACGATCGACGATCTGCTGGCGATTGACGCGCCGTTCTTTCTCTATTCGCTGCAACTGCAGAGCGACTATCAGTTGCGTCACCATGCTGCCTTCCCACATCAAAGAGATGCCATTGAGGCAGTCATCCGTTCGTTTGCGCAAAACGCGGCGAGCGACGCTCATTTGGTCTTCAAGTGTCATCCGCTCGATAATGACGGTGAGGGTTGGCCAAATCACATCCGTCGGGCTGCTGATGCAAAAAATGTCGGAGACCGAGTCCACTACATTGATGGTGGCCGGCTCGATCGGATGCTCGCCCGCGCCCGCGGCTGCATCATGATCAACAGTACGGTTGGTATGCACGCGATCGCGCTTGGGTGTCCGACCAAAGTTTTGGGCGGCGCCGTATTCGATATCGCGGGTCTAACGCATCAGGGTCCCTTGGATACATTCTGGGAGGGGGCGTGCAAGCCGGATGCTGAACTCGCCGGCGCTCTGGTGAAGGCCTTGGCCGGTACGATCCAAATCAAGGGCAACTTCTTTTCGAAGGAAGGGCAGGCTGCAGCGATCCCGAAGTTCGTCGATCGCATCATTAACGGATCAGTCAACGGGGCCGGGGCTTTTATCGATCCGCCGCCGCGTCTTACAGACCGTCACCGTATGAAAACATAGCACTGCCAGCTCGGTCAGGTCGGCGAAGCTTTCCACGGGGCAGGGCGCCACCGGATAACAACCAAGTCGGTTACGTGCAATACGTTTAACACGCTCTGAGTTGCTCGTTCCCATATCGATATTCAATGGCCAGGGCGGTTCTCAGCTCAGTCGACATTGTTGATCCGGTTGCCCGCGCCAACCACATTGCCGACCGATGATGTCGCAAGGTTGATCATTCTCAGGACTTTCGTGACCTCGACACCCTTGGCGTTTGAGACGAAAACCGAATCTTTGTCTCGCAGCAAAAACGATTGAGCGTAAAAGTATGATTTCGCGTGTGACATGTCGATCCGATAGATCGTTGGTACCCGCGTACCGATAAGTTTTCTGTAAGATACGCCGATCTGGTCAAGCGCTTCAGGGCGTTCGTAGCGGAATACGAAAAGCCCGGACGAATCGGCACGGCTGTCGAGCAATCCGCCCGCACTGGCGACTGCTTCGAGCACGTTGATCTTGGCCGATTGAAAAACATAGATGCCAGGCTTCGTCACGGCACCGAGAACGGTATAGCGCTTTGGATCGTGGCTCAGAAAAATCCGGTCACCACGCGTCACGAATATGTTTTCGTTTTGATCTTCCACTACCCGAGTGACTAGCTGCTCCGCGCGTGTGTTGTTGCGGATGAAAGTCACGTACGTCTCGCGCGCGGGGTATTTGGTTCCACCGGCTGCGGCGATCACGTCGAGTAATCTGTCGCCTTCGAGAGAGATCGGATAGCGGCCTGGTTTGGATACATCACCGTTTACAACAATCGTGTTGTGTTCGTTCTTGACGGTGGTGACCATCACCTGAGGCCGGATCGCCTGTCCATCGAGGCGCTTGACGATCTGCTTTTGAACCGCCTTCGGCGTGCGGCCGGTGACCTTGATTGTGCCGGCGTAGGGCAGCGATATCGTACCCTTACGGTCGACAACCACCGATGGGAAAGATGCGCTCTTGGATGTTTGATTCGAGAACAGTCCGCCTTCGCCAGCTTCCCATATGGTGATCGCGAGTTGATCACCGACGCCAATAGTCGACCGCGGTGCCTTTGTCCGCCGGACAAAGCGGTTCTGAAGGCCGGCGTGGCTCATTTGGCCGAGAGTGTGAACGATACCGGCGTCTACATCGACAACGACGTATTCGTTGGTTTCGCTCTGACGCTCGATCTCGATCGCGAGTGGTCCTTCGCGCGGCACGAACGAACACGCCATGAAAAGTGTGCTTATGCCGAGAATGCCGAGCCAAACCGCAGCACGAAAAAGACGTGCACCAGGCAGACCTGCGCCGAGTCGCTTGTGGGGCGCCAGCGGGTGCGGTGGTGTTTTGGCCATCAAAGACAACTGAACTGCTCTCAATCGTTGCTAGACCCGTTCATCCGTGGGGATGCGTCGGTACCGGATCAGTGCATCCGAGTACTGTGCTTATCGAGCCATCCATGCCGTGTCCATACTGAGAGCGTTTAAGCCAGCCGTTGATCCGAGGGCCTGTGTTGCGCGGGCCACTTAATGTCCTGGATGCAACTCGATGTCCGTGACGTTTGCCCGGTTCGAATCCAAAAAAACCGTGGCATTGTATCGACACTTGCCCGCGAAGTTACTGAAATCTTGATGGCCGCGCTTGCTATTGTGAAGCGGAATGCTACGAGTTAAAAATTAGTAAATCGGGCCGAAATTTGTCCGACGTCAATGTCGGAGCAAAGTTCTTCAGAGGTGTGGGCGCTTCAAATTTTGGTCCTGACTTGGGGGATGACGCTTTTTTGCGTCAAGACGGTTCATGACGTTTCAGCAACAGCGTGTCGCGATCCTTTCGTCAGGTGTCTGGCAGTTGAGAGACGCCATACGGGAAATCACCGGCTTCGAGCCGGTTCGCTGGTTGCCACCCTTTCAGCAACCTAAATTTGGTTGCGTTGTGGGTTGGGGCCTCAAACCCACGGCGAGCAAGGCGCGAGAACTGTCGATAAAAAGCGACTCCAGTTACATTGCGCTGGAGGATGGCTTTATCCGATCCGTTCGACCTGGTGCCGATCAGCCGCCCTTATCTCTGGTTGTTGACAGGCTGGGAGTGCACTACGACGCATCGGCGCGTTCGGAACTTGAGGCGCTGATCTTGCGGTCGACCTATAACCACGACGATGATCGGATCGCGCGCGCCCGGGCAGGGATGGCCCGTCTTCGGGAACTTCGTATTTCGAAATATAACCACGCTCCGTTCCTCGGCGAGGTTGAGCTTGGTCTCGATCCGGCGCGGCGCAAGGGGCGCGTTCTGATTGTCGATCAGACGGCCGGCGATTCGTCGATCAGCTTTGGTTGTGCCTCGGCATCGTCGTTTAACGCCATGCTTGAGGCGGCTCGTAGCGAGAATCCGGGCGCGGAAATCGTCGTCAAGCTTCATCCAGAGGTCGTTTCTGGTCGCAAGCAAGGTCATCTATGCCACGTCTCAAACGACGCTGATACTTGCGTCATTCGTGAGAACGTCAATCCCTGGTCGCTGATTGAAACTGTTGACAAGGTCTACGTGGTAACCAGCCAATTGGGCCTTGAGGCGGTGCTAGCCGGGCGCGAGGTCACGTGTTTTGGCGCGCCATTCTATGCAGGGTGGGGATTGACCTTAGATCGGGTCCCAATGGAGCGGCGATCGGCCAAGCCGACGCCTGAGCAACTTTTCGCAGCAGTTTATTTTGATTATTCGCGCTACGTATCGCCGGTGACGCGCCGCGAGATATCTTACGAGCAGGCGGTGGACTGGATAGCGCGTGAGCGCGATCGCTTCCATGGCCAGCGCAATAATCGCGGCTTTTCCCGCGTACTGGGTGGGAAACGCCAGCTTGGTGCTTGGCAGAAAGCCGCCCGCCAGGAAGCCCGCGGCTTCTAGCTCATCTCACTCTAGTGACCTGGATCGCGAATAAGGTGATTATGTTCTCCAGACGGGGGAGGGCACGCAATGATGGGACGACCTTCAGCAAAAATCGAGTTGGATGTCGAGGAAGAACAAGCACTGCGTTCGCTTTTGCGGCGACGCACGACCGGTCAGGGCATTGCTGCTCGCGCGCGGATCGTTTTGGCATGCGCGCGGGGCCTGAACAATCTCGAAGTTGCAGCCGAAACCGGCGTCAGCAAACAGACCGTGAGCAAGTGGCGACGACGTTTCGCCGAATTGCGTCTCGACGGGCTTTACGACGAACCGCGGCCGGGTGGTCCGCGCAAGATTTCCGACGCGCAAGTCGAAGATGTAATTGTGCGCACGCTTGAGAGCACGCCTGCCAACGCCACGCATTGGTCATCGCGTGAGATGTCGCGCGTCAGCGGTTTGTCGACGACAAGCGTGCAGCGCATCTGGCGGGCGTTCGGCACCGCATCGCACTGAGACCTTCAAACTGTCAAAAGACCCTTTGTTTATTGAGAAAGTGCGCGATGTGGTTGGCCTCTACATGAGCCCGCCGGAACGCGCGATCGTGCTCAGTGTGGATGAGAAAAGCCAGATACAGGCGCTTGATCGGTCCGCGCCGATCCTGCCGCTGATGCCCGGCACGCCGGAGCGGCACACGCATGATTACAAACGTCATGGAACGACGTCATTGTTTGCCGCCCTTGATACGGCAACCGGCGAGATCATTGGCAAGTGCTACCAGCGCCACCGCGCGAAAGAGTTCAAGAAATTCCTCATCGAGATTGAAGCCAACGTGCCCGAGGGCCTCGACGTTCATCTGATTATGGACAATTACGCCACGCACAAAACGCCGGCGATCCGCGCTTGGCTGGCGCGGCGTCCCCATTGGCATGTGCACTTTACC
>CAZWCL010000312.1:0-4782 GCA_964632265.1 uncultured Hyphomicrobiaceae bacterium
CCGTTCGTCGAGAACCTCAAAGCCCTGGAATCGCATCCACTCGTCGGCGAGTTCAGAGGCGTCGGGCTCATTGGCGCACTCGAGGTCGTCAAGGACAAGGAGAGCCGTGAACTATTTCCGGCTGAGGTGGGCGTGATGGAAACGCTTGCCGCAAATGCTCGGAAGCACCGACTGATCCTGCGCTTCATAGGTAATCGTGTTGCCTTCTCGCCGCCGCTCGTCATCAATGAAGCCGAGGTCCACGAGATGACGAATCGTCTGTCGCTCGCGCTCGACGATACGTGGCAGGCTGTCAGGGCGAACTGACCTGACACGCGGGGTCCTGCTCCGGCTCTTGCTTTGAAGAAGCTCTTCGGGATCTGCACATTCATGGTCCCGAAGCGTTCAGCCAAATAGAGCGATCTGCTCTACTCTCAAAGTTCAAGCATCCTTTGCCCATTGGCTGACCAACATTGAGATTAAAAGTGGGTCAGATCGGGCCGTCCACCGAGCGGGGCCGAGATCCTCATTGAGAGAAGGGCTCTGCACCGCCCTCAGTCATGGCGCGCGGGCAGAAATTATTGATCTCCCAACCTGCGGGGCACTCAGAATTTCATTGCGAAGGGATCACGAGTGTCGCCCGAGTAGTCGACAAAGACATTTTTCACCTGTGTGAATTCATCGATCCCGGCTTGGCCACGCAGACGGCCGTAGCCCGAATTCTTCATACCGCCGAATGGCGCCTGTGGTGCGGCAACCCGGTAGGTGTTGACCCAGACGACACCGCTCTTGATCGAATGCATGAGGCGCATGCAGCGGTTGATGTCTTGCGACCAGACCCCGCTTGCAAGGCCGAACTCGGTATCGTTAGCGATTTCGACAGCCTCTTCCTCTTCCTGGAAAGGAATGATCGACAGCACGGGGCCGAAAATTTCTTCAGTTGCGACCCTCATGTCGTTGCGCACATCGGAAAAGATAGTCGGCTCGATGAAGTATCCGTTTTCGAGGCCCGGCCCATCAGCTCTTTGGCCGCCGGTTGCCAGGTTCGCGCCGTCACCTTTGGCCGTTTCGATAAAGGAGAGAATCTTGTTGAACTGAGGCTCGTTAGCAGCGGTGCCCATTTCGGTGTCCCACTGCAGAGGGTCACCCAGCTTGATTTTCGCCGCACGGGCCGCCAGTCCTTCGACCATCCGGTCATAGATGCCGCGTTGAACCAGAAGTCGTGATCCGGCAATGCAGGTTTGGCCGGTCGCCCCGAAGATGCCGGCTAGCGCGCCGACCAGAGCGCGGTCGAAGTCGGCGTCATCGAACACAATGTTGGGCGATTTTCCACCGAGTTCCAGCGTTACCGGCTTCAGGTTTGCACCGGCCGCAGCGGCAATCGAGCGGCCGACACCGGGGCTGCCGGTGAAGCTGATCTTGTCCACGCCAACACTGCCGGTCAGTTCCTTGCCGGTCGCTGCCGCACCTGTCACCACATTGAACACGCCGGCCGGACAGCCGGCCTGCTCGAAGAACTTCGCCATCTCGATGGTGGTGCAAGAGGCATGTTCGGACGGCTTGACGACAACGCAATTGCCCGCGGCTAGGGCTGCCGGCAAAGTGCTCGTCAGGATCGCGATTGGCGAATTCCAGGCGATGATCGCAGCCACCACACCGAACGGCTCGCGGATGGTGATGTCGAGGGTGTCCTTCTGGTCGAGCGGAATGACCGTTCCGTGCATCTTGTCGGCCCACGCCGCATAGTAGCGGAAGATGCGGGCTGCATAACCCATCTGGCTGTGCGTCTCGCGGATTACCTTGCCGTTGTCGGTCGTCTCCAGGACTGCCATTCGGTCCGCGTCAGCTTCGAGCAAATCGGCAACCTTGTAGAGCAGCTTTGCCCGCTCTGACGGCGACGTCTTGCTCCAGATGGTATTGTACGCTTTGCGCGCCGCCGAGATGGCATCTTCTACGTCACCCGGCGTCGCGATGGGGATCGCCCCGTGCATCTCCTGGTTGAACGGATTGATTGCCGGCATGGTCGCGTCGTCAGATGCATCACGCCACTTGCCATCAATGAAGAGTTTGTAATTCAAAGGCATGGTTTAATTTCCAGAAGCTATGCGATTGGCGCCGCGTCGACCCGCACGGCGATCCCGTTCAGATCCGCACTTGCTGCCGGATAGAGTTCCATGACTTTTGGATCGTGACCGGGAATGACGTGGGCATCGCTGTCCGCTAGTTCCCTGATTTTGTCATGTGCGGTGATCATGTCGGAGAGGTTGAAGGCGACGGCAAACGGAATGCCACGCTCAATCTCTTCGTAGTAATGCAAGGCATCGGAAGCGAGCACGACCCAGCCGCGTGCCGTCCTGACACGGACAACTTCCTGGCCGGCGCAGTGCCCGCCAACCCAGTGAACCGAAATACCATCGGCAACCGTGTGGTCGCGGCCGTGAAGATGCAACCGGCTGTCATGCAGGAACTCAACGAACCGCGCGATTTCGTCGACTTCATAGGCCCGGCGGAACCAGGCCTTCTCCATATAGGGGCCAGTGACATAGGCCATCTCATCTGCCTGTAGCAGAAACTTCGCTGACGGAAAGGCATCGACATGGCCGGTGTGGTCGTAGTGCAGATGGGTCATGATGACCGTGTCGACGGCATTGCAATCGACACCGAGTTTAGCCAGGATATCGACAGGGCTTACCAGAACATCATGACCGTGTTTGCGCGCCTTTCCAGGGTCCATGCCTGTATCGACGACAAAAACTTTGCCATCGCCGATGATCACCCAGGAAAAGAAGTCGAGTGTGAGTGGTTCGGTTGGCCGTTCTTCGAGAATAAAGTTGTTGCCCCGTGTGCGCCTCGGGTTGGTCGCATAACGGATGGCATACACTTCGTAGATCGCGCCATCTTGATCGTTAGTCATCTGCGCGCCTCCTCCCGGTTTTCCGTTGTATCAGAGTTATTTGGACGTTGGCTTATCGATCAATTCGATGATCGCCGGGAAATACTTCTCGCCGATGCCGCCATCGACCGCGGCGCGATAGTATTGCTCAGCTTGTCGCGACAATCGCGGTTCCACGCCGCAACTTTCGGCAAGCTCAATCGAATAGCCGAGGTCTTTCAGAACATACGTCGATGGGAAGGCTCGTTCCGGAAAATTGCGCGGCAGCATCGCCTTGCGGCCATGGTTGCGGAGGACGAAACTGTCGCCCGATCCGTTGGAGACGGCATCCAGCAGCGTTGCTGGTGCGACACCGGCCCGCTCCGCGACGACAAGCATTTCGGCAAGTGCCGCCGTGTGTTCGAACACGAGCGTATTATTGATGATCTTGACGACCTGACCGCAGCCAACGTCACCACATAGCGCAATATCACTGCCCATGTAGCGCAGCAGCGGCTCGAGTTGTTGAAAGAATTCTTCGCTTGCCCCGACCATGATGCTGAGCGTGCCGTCTTGCGCCGCCTGCCGCGTCCGGGCCACCGGCGCATCGGCAAACGCGATGCTCTTCTTGGCAAGCTCTTCTGCGACATGCCGTGCCTCAGCGACGCTAGTCGTACTGAGATCAACGACGATCGTTCCGCGCTTGGCGCTTGGCGATATGCCGCCATCGCCGAGACAAACGTCGATGACCTGCGCGCCGCCCGGTAGCGACAGGAAAATGATATCGGACGCCGCGGCCACTTCAGAGATTGTCGAGGCGGCAATCGCTCCGGCTTTGACGGGCTCTTCAAGCGCCTCAGACGACATGTCATAGGCGTGGACAGGTGACGCGTGCTTGCGCGCGACGTTACAGCACATCGGCCCACCCATCACGCCCAGTCCGATAAAGCCGAGCACTGGTGCTGCGTTTTTCATTCTTTGATCTCCATCGCGCAATGTGCTGCGGATCAGCGTTAACAGGCTGTTAAGGGTCTTTGATGGAGTCAACGACATGGTTCGCGAAGGTGTCCGTGCCGACTTCGCCGCCGAGATCGCGTGTCCGTTTCTCAGGCACTGCAATTACATCCGTCAGCGCCTGCTCGATGGCGTCAGCTGCTTCAACCAGACGCTTGTCGGCGCGGCGCTCGCCGATCCACCCCAGCAGCATTGCTGCCGAGCCGATCAAAGAGCTGGGGTTTGCAACACCATGGCCGGCAATGTCCGGGGCGGAGCCGTGCTGGGCCTGTGCAACGGCGGTGTCGGTGCCACTGTTGAGCGAGGCCGCCAGACCAAGGCTTCCCGAAAGTTCAGATGCCTGATCGGACAGGATGTCTCCGAACATGTTCGTGGTGACGATCACGTCGAACTGGCTTGCGTCGCGAATGAGCAAAGCGGCCATGGCATCGACGATTTTTTCGTCATACTCGACGTCCGGATACCCTTTGGCGACTTCGCGGACGCATTCGAGGAAAAGCCCGTCGCCCAATTTCAGGACATTGGCTTTGTGCACGGCAGTCAGCTTTTTGCGCGGGCGACGCATTGCGAGTTCGAAAGCCGTTTTGGCAACGCGCGTACTGCCGCTGCGCGTGATCTTGCGCAATGACATTGCAATGTCAGGCGTTGGCATAAATTCGCCGGAGCCGATGAACATTGAGCGGTCTGCGTAAAATCCTTCTGTGTTTTCTCGCACGATGACGAGATCAAGCGGCTTGCCGCACGGGGGCGGAAAACCCGGCCGCGAGAGCGCCGGACGGATGTTTGCATAGAGCTCCAACCGTTTGCGCAATTCGCCCGAGGGGTTGCGGCCGCCTTCTTCTGCCGGCGGGTAGGCATAGCTGTCGGCAGGTCCGAGGACTATGCCATCATAGTCGGGCGCTGTTTCGATGATCTCC
>CAZWCL010000313.1:0-4777 GCA_964632265.1 uncultured Hyphomicrobiaceae bacterium
GTTGCTGGTAATCCTTTTCGCCGAACATGGCGAAGTCGGGCAGCGTCTGCGTGAAGAGCTTCGTGCAGACCGTCGCGACACCGGCGAAGAAATTCGGGCGGAAGTCCGTCTCGAGGCCCAATGCGGCGCCTTCGGGCACCACCCTGGTGGCGAAGCCGTCGGGATACATCTCGCCCGGCGTCGGCGCCCAGACGAGGTGTCCGCCGACACCAGCAAACTTGGCAACGTCGTCTTCGAACGTGCGTGGGTAGCTGTCGAGGTCCTCGCCCGGTGCGAACTGGGTCGGGTTCACAAAAATCGACATCACCACCCGGTCCGCCACGGCGCGGCCCGCTTCGGCAAGTGATAGATGGCCCTGATGGAGCGCGCCCATGGTCGGGACCAGCGCCACCTGATTACCGGCCCGCCGCCAATCCCGCACGACCCCCCGCAACTCAGTTACGGTCCTTACCACCTGGAGCTGTTCGCTCGCCATGCATCACCTCAATTTTATCTCGTCGACCAGTTCGGCACGCCATTGTACCGGCCCGCTACTGCGGACCAGCGCGTTTAGTGCCATTACTTGCAGCGTGTGGTCTACATAGCGCGCGACTGCGCGTTGGCCAACGGGGCCGCGCAACCCGCAGGCGTGGTTGTTCACCTGCCGGCGGATGGCTGCGGGATCATCACTGATAGCTTGCCTTACTCTCAGTCTGGCTCTCAGTCTGGCTCTCAGTCTGGTGGCACCGGCAGAATTTCCATGGGAGAGGTTGTGTCCTACCATGGGAAAACGAGTCTTGGCGCCCATATCTTCGGTCAAGGGCCATTGCGTTGTCGTTATTCGATCCTCGGAACCGGTAGCAAAGCCATGCGCAACGTCATCACACCTCTCACCGCGGACAACAAACCGGCGGCAGAACGCGTTCTATCGCGCGATGAGATCTCCGCCTATCATATGATGGATGAGGCGCGGCTCGTTGGCGGGCTGACCGAGCGTGCCATTTATACGAGCGATGAACGCCGCCGTATCGCGAGCATTGCGCGGCGGCTGGTTGAGCACGTCCGTGCTGATGCGGAAACCCATGGCGGGCTGGATGCCTTCCTCAACGAGTATGGGTTGACCAGCGAAGAAGGCGTCATCTTGATGTGTCTCGCCGAAGCCCTGCTGCGGATTCCCGATGCTGAGACGGCCGACGCGCTGATCGCCGAAAAGATCGGTAACGGCCAATGGGACCGCCACATCGGCAAGTCGGAATCGCTCTTCGTCAATGCCTCGACATGGGGACTGATGCTTACCGGCCGGATCGTGCGCGTCCACGACGAAAAGGAGCAGGACGCCACAATCTCCGGGCTCTTCAATCGCTTGGTGCGCTCGTCGGGCGAGCCCGTTATCCGACAGGCGCTGCGCCACGCCATGCGCGTGATGGGCGATCAGTTCGTACTTGGAAAAAATATTCAGCAGGCGCTCAAGCGGGCCGCGCCGCTCGAGGCGCGGGGCTACCGGTTTTCTTATGATATGCTGGGGGAAGCCGCTCAGACCCATGCCGACGCAGAACGCTACCTGGAACGGTATCGTGATGCGCTGTTGGCGGTCGGTCGCGCAGCGGGGCCGCCCTCGTCGGAAAGCCTCAAAGTGCTCATGCAGCGGCCGGGTATCTCCGTAAAGCTCTCGGCCATTCATCCGAGATTCGAGCCGTCCAAAGAAGCGATGCTGCACGAGGAGTTGGTGCCGAAAGTCATCGAGCTTGTCAGCCAGGCCCGCGAGCAGGGCCTCGGGCTGACAATAGATGCCGAAGAGCAATCCGTGCTCGACCTTTCGCTCGGCATTTTTGAGCGCGTCTTAAATGATCCCCGGATGGCTGGTTGGTCGGGTCTCGGGCTCGCCGTGCAGGCTTACGGGAGACGCGCGATACCGACACTCAGATGGTTGCGCCAACAGGCCCACCGCCACAGCCGGACGATCCCGGTCCGTCTCGTCAAGGGCGCCTACTGGGACAGCGAGATTAAGTGGGCGCAACAGGCCGGTCTCGAAGACTATCCCGTATTCACGCGCAAACTTAACACAGATGTCTCCTATCTGGCGGGAATGCGGCTATTGCTTTCCGACCCCGAGGCCTTCTATCCGCAGTTTGCAACTCACAATGCCCATACGCTGGCAACCGCTCTCGCCGCCGGCGGAGATGGCGCGTTCGAATTCCAACGCCTGCACGGCATGGGTGAAGCGCTTTATGAAGATATCGTCGAAAGCGGTGAGTTCGATCGGCCGTGCCGAATTTATGCACCGGTCGGTGGACACGAGGACCTGCTTGCCTATCTCGTACGCCGGCTTTTGGAGAACGGTGCGAACACATCGTTCGTGAACCGTATCGCCGACGATGATTTGCCGGTCGCCGATATCGTCCGCGATCCGGTCGAAACCGTCGTCAATGAACTGGAAAGCGGCGGCGGGGCGACGGCAATCAAGCCACCCAGTCGCATCTTCGGGGCAGAGCGGCGTAATAGCGAAGGCGTGGCGCTCTACGAGCCGACCGTCCGTGCTCGCCTCCTCGCGCAAATGGGCGAGACACTGCGCGACGAGTTTCACGTGAAACCAATCGTGGGCGGGGCGGCGCTGGCCGGCCGCGGCGAAGCGCACCCAATCGTCTGTCCGCACGACCACCGCAGAACTTTTGGCGAGGTTACCGAGGCCACGGCCGAGGTCACGGAACAGGCCTTGGAGGTGGCAGGCGAAGCCGCGCGGAATTGGGACGCGGTCGGGGTTGTGCACCGCGCACGTCTCCTCAACGAAACCGCCCATCTTTATGAACAACGGCGGTCTCAACTCGTCGCCGCAATGGTTCGCGAGGCCGGCAAGACACTGCAGAACGCTATCGACGACCACCGGGAAGCCGTCGACTTCCTTCGCTACTATGCGCTGGAGGCGGAGCGGCTCATGGCGGCGCCTTCGCAGCTGCCCGGCCCGACCGGTGAAGAAAACACACTGATCGTCAAAGGGCGCGGGCCGTTCGCCTGTATCAGCCCCTGGAACTTTCCGCTCGCCATTTTCACCGGGCAGATCGCTGCTGCGCTGGCGTGCGGCAATCCCGTTCTTGCCAAACCGGCCGAACAGACACCGCTCGTTGCGTGGCTTGCGACGCGGCTTTTCCATGAAGCGGGCGTGCCCGTTAATGCTCTTCAGCTTTTGCCGGGTGGTGGCGAGATCGGAGCTGCACTCGTTGGCGATGAGCGGGTGCGGGGTGTCTGTTTCACAGGTTCAAACGAGGTGGCTTCTTTGATCGCGGGTACGCTGGCACAGCGCGAACGCGGCATCGTACCGTTGATTGCCGAGACCGGCGGTATCAACGCGATGATTGTTGATTCGAGCGCGCTGGCGGAGCAAGTCACGCGCGATGTCATCCGTTCCGCCTTCGATTCAGCCGGCCAGCGTTGTTCAGCGGCGCGCGTACTGTTCGTCCAGGACGACGTTGCCGACAAGATGATCGAGATGATTGCAGGGGCTGCCGATACGCTGAAGGTCGGCGATCCGATCGACTACGCAACCGACATCGGGCCAGTGATCGACACCGAGGCTCAACAGACACTCGAGGCACACAAGGCACGCATGCAGCGCGAGGCGGTTGCGACGCTTCATGACAAGCCCCTCCCGCAAGAATGTCGCAACGGGACATTTGTGACACCGGCGATTTATGAACTTGATCGATTGGATCAGTTGCAGCGCGAAGTATTCGGGCCGATCCTCCATGTTGTGCGATACGCGCAGGGACGGATCGACAACGTTTGCGATGCCATCAACGCCAGTGGTTATGGTCTAACACTCGGCGTTCACAGCCGGATCGAGGCCTTCGCCACCCAGATTGCGCGATCGGTGAACGTCGGCAACATCTACGTCAACCGCGATCAGATCGGTGCGGTCGTCGGCGCCCAACCCTTTGGTGGCCAGGGGCTTTCGGGTACGGGACCCAAAGCCGGTGGGCCAAATTATCTGCCGCGGTTCGTCACGGAACAGGTTGTTGCTCGTGACATCACGGCAACTGGCGGTAACGTCGAACTGCTTGGCCTAGAGGATGTGACCATCGCCCCGCTGCGTGACCTCGAAGCATGAGCCGCGATCCTCATCTAGACCCTGGGCGGGAACAAATTGGCGCACTTTGTTTTCAAGTCGCCATCATCCGGACTTAGGGTTTGCACGTTGAATAACGGGCGCAGCGTGAGACAACACGCCCATGCGCCCGACCGAAACGCAAACAAACGGGTTGTCAGCGTTGTCAGGCGAACAGGAAGCAACAATTCAGGTGCTCGGTGCGATCAGCGAGGTCGATGCCGCACTATGGGACCGCAACGCAAATCCGGACCCGGACCGTCATAACCCTTTCGTCTCGCATGCCTTTCTGAAGGCTCTTGAGGACGCGGGGTGTGTGGCCGCCGAGACGGGTTGGCAGCCGCAACACCTCGCCCTGATCGGAGCCGACGATACGATCGATGGCTGCATGCCGCTCTATGCAAAATCGCACAGCAAAGGCGAATACGTCTTCGACTATGGCTGGGCGGACGCTTATGAGCGCGCGGGAGGACGCTATTATCCCAAGTTGCTGGGCGCGGTTCCGTTTACGCCCGTCCCAGGCCGGCGCCTTCTTGTCCACGACGGGCCGGGACCTGATGTCCGCCGCGGTCTGCTCGCAACGGGCGCGGTAGAACTGGCCGCCCGCCACGGCCTCTCCTCGCTGCACCTCAATTTCCTCGAGCACAATGAGTGGGAGGCGCTTTCCCGTTACCTCGACCGGGCTGAGATCTCGCCCGA
>CAZWCL010000314.1:0-4734 GCA_964632265.1 uncultured Hyphomicrobiaceae bacterium
TTCGAAGTGGCCCTGACTGCCAGCGAACGTGAGAGCCGCGTTGTTGCCGAATATCTGGACGCACACCTGGGTTAGCGCCTCGCATTGGGTCGGATTGACCTTGCCCGGCATGATCGAAGAACCCGGCTCATTTTCGGGCAGTGCCAGTTCGCCAAGCCCGGCGCGCGGACCACTGCCAAGGAAACGGATATCGTTGGCGATCTTGAAAAGCGACGCCGCCACGGTGTTGATGGCCCCGTGGCTCATGACCATGGCATCGTGGCCGGCGAGCGCCTCGAACTTATTCGGCGCTGTCTTGAATGGCATGTTCGTAATGGCGGCGATTTTCTCGGCGACGGTCTCCGCGAAACCGACCGGCGCGTTGAGGCCGGTGCCGACCGCTGTGCCGCCCTGCGCGAGTTCCATCAACTTGGGCATCGTTTGCTTGATGCGCTCGATCCCGTTGTCGAGTTGCGTTGTATAGCCGGAGAATTCCTGGCCAAGCGTCAACGGCGTCGCGTCCTGCGTATGCGTCCGCCCGATCTTGATGATGTCGGACCACTGCTCGGATTTGGCGCCCAGAGCATCACGCAATTTCTCAAGCGCCGGCAGGAGGCGGTGCTGAATTTCTTCGGCGCACGCAATATGCATCGCCGTCGGATACGTGTCGTTCGATGACTGGCTCATGTTGCAGTGGTCATTGGGGTGGACCGGCGTCTTCGAGCCCATCTCCCCGCCCATCATCTCGATCGCGCGGTTCGAGATGACCTCGTTAGCGTTCATGTTTGATTGCGTACCTGAGCCCGTCTGCCACACGACAAGCGGGAAATGCTCGTTGAGCTTCCCCTCGATGACTTCGTTGGCCGCCGCAACGATGTTCTTGCCGATTGTCTCATCGAGACGCCCGAGCGTCATGTTCGTTTCGGCAGCCGCTCGTTTGACAATGCCAAGCGCGCGTACCACCGGCGCCGGTTGCATTTCCCAGCCGATTTTGAAGTTACCGAGCGACCGCTGCGCCTGCGCGCCCCAGTACTTGTCGGCCGCCACCTCGATCGGGCCAAACGTGTCGGTTTCGGTACGTGTCGCGGTCATGAGTATGGTCTCGTTCAATTGTCAGGAATTTTCGATGCTCGTCGCCATCACTAGCATGCTCGCCCACCACCACAAAAGACGAACAAAAGGCGCAAGAAAGGCCCGGTCCCGCATCGCGAAACCGGGCCCTGTATCTTCTAGCCGGGCCGTTCCAAGATGGCCATTTGCAGCCCCTGCTCAGCCGTCGACGAACTCAAAGCCCATCGCCCTTGCATGATAGTAGAGACCGCCATCCTGGACGATCAGGAACAGAGCGCGCTTGTCGCCATCATTGTGATGAGAGTGCACGGACGTCGGCGGTGTAATCGTTGTCGCCCATGGCGACCAGTCTTTGCGCGCACCATCGATCATCGAATAGCAATTATCACCCTGGATCACGAGCGATACGGCCACCGAATTGTGTTTGTGCGCACGCTGAAACGTGCCCGGCTCGAGTGTATTCATCGCAAGCGTCAATGATGGCAGCACGTTGCGCGCGGACATCTGCTTGTCGGATGACATAATGAGCGCCATACCGGCAGTCTCGGCATCACCACCAATTTCGTAGAGAACATCGATCTGGCGCGCGATCTCCTCTGCGGTATAGTGGACAAGCCCGGTCGGAGCGTGGTCAGGCCCCGGCGCGATCGCCCCTTCGAACCGGAAAAGCGGCTCATTAGTGACCACCCACAGCACCGCATCTTCCGATGCCGTGTGCCCGATCGGTGCACCACCCGGTGTGACGAACACATCGCCCTGCCCCCAGGCTACACTTTCGCCGCCGCATTCGCTCCGCCCGGCACCGCGGATGACGTAATGGATCACCCCCCCGGCAATATGGTCGGCCTCGAGAGTATCACCGGCGTTAATGCGGGCATATTGCGCGAGAATAAGCGGCGAGGTCGCGGGGAAGTCGCAACCGAGCGCGTCCGAGACATCACAGTTTATAAAACCTGTCGGGGCATCGTCACTAAGTGCACGGGCCGGTTCATCGGAAAAGACACCGTTTGGCACTTCCGGCAGCTTGATGTTGAAGGCGTTGCCCGAATTAAAGAAGCGGGCGCGGCCCTCGGCTGACGTCCCGGGCGCCCGAGCCGATTGCGCGGGCAGGTCCCCAATCGTTTGCGGCTTTTCAATAACGCTCATCGGACAACTCCTAACAAGTTGAGTTTACGGACTATTTCACACTCGAAAAGCCGGTCGGGGCCATGATCTGGCTCGAGACATTGGCGACGATCGGCTGATCGGCCTCGGTCGCCGCGCGCTTTTCAATCCATTCGGGGTCGGACTGGAACGCAGTCCACTTTTCCTCACGCTCGGCGAGGCTTTCCCACTCGAGCATGTAGACGAGTTGTTGATTGCTCTCGCCGATTACCGTCGTCCAGAAGCCGGCCTGGCGTATCCCATGGCGTGCCCAGATACCAAGCGTGATCGTGTCGAAGCGATCGAGCAGGGCCGGCAGGCGGCCCGGACAGCAGTCATAGATCCTCAATTCATAGAGCATGTTGTGTTTCCTCTTCTGTGCGCTGCACGCTTTGATCGGGGACTGGAAAAGTATCTGACCGGCTGCCGCTCATGCCTCCGGCGCGTCGATCCAACTGAAGAGCTGAAGACCGCCGTCGACCGCAAGGGTCGCCCCCGTGACGTAGCCGCTCAGTTCATTGGAGAGCAGGACCAGCGCCGGCTTGGCAACGTCCATGGCTGTGCCGAAACGGCCAAGCGGGATTTTCTTCTTCGGCTGGAACGCATCATCACTTGTTGCAAAGCCGCCGCCCGGTATCGCGCCCGGCGCCACCGCGTTGACGCGGATGCCGCGCGGTCCAAGCTGGCGCGCCATCTCACGCATCAACATGGTCATGCCAGCCTTAGACGCTGAATAGTGCGGCAGGTTGCGCGGCGTCTCGGCGTGCAGCGACGTTATGAAGAGAATACGGCCATGGTTGCCGGCTTCGGCCATACGTGCGCCCATTGCGCGGCCGAGCAGAAACCCGGAGCGCACGTTGGTGTTGACCATCTGATCGAAGGTCTCTTCCGCGACGTCGAGGACAAGATCCGTTTCATGACGTCGAGGGCAGGCGGAATGGACGAAGATGTCGGGTGTCCGCCCATCCAGTGCCGCGACGACAACCTTCCATCCATCGCGCTCCGACAGATCGGCGATGACGGTTTCCGAACGCCCACCACTTGATGCGATATCATCGGCAACTTCCGCAAGGCGCGCTTCATCGATGTCGCAAAGCATGACCGCACTGCCTTCTCGAGCAAGCGAAACGGCAATCGCGCGCCCAATATTGGACGCAGCGCCGGTCACGACCGAAACACTCCCGGAAAACTCATCTCGAAAAACGCTATCCGCCAACTGTGTGCACTCCTGCTCGATCACTTAACGAGCCAATCACAAGGACGGCTTCGCCACAAGACGCCCGGCGGAAAGAGTGAGCCTCATGCGGATATTCCATAACCGCCGCAACGGCTGGCGTCGGCTCGGCGTGCGCACACGCAAGATTTTGGTCGAGCTATTTCTTTCGAAAAGCGTCGAGGCTGACGACCTTAGCCGCTTCTTCAGCCTCCTCCCCATCGGGTTGCTCGTCGCTGGCATCGGACAGTTCCGCCTCGTCTTGGCGACCAGGTTCATCACCGGACTGCCCCGGAGATTGACTTTGGAGAGCACCAAGCCGTTGTTTCACCGGTGAGATGCGGGGCACCGCACCAGCATGGTCCTGCTCGACGGCTCCTGGCGGGCGGCCTCGGCTGGAGAGTTCACGGTCAGCGAAGGGATCATCGAACGGTTCGTCGTCGTCGAGTGCATCGACCTCACCAGCGGTGTCCTCGTTAGCACTCGTCGCTGTCTCGAACTGCAACCCGTAGCGAACACTGGGGTCGAAGAAAACCCGGATCGATTTGAAGGGCACTACGAGACGTTCGGGGATGCCGTCGAACGTCAGCTTCACTTCAAAGCGCGTGTCGCTGACAATTAAATCCCAGAACCTGTGCTGCAGCACAATTGTCATCTCTTCCGCGTACTTCTCACGCAGCCGCTTGGACAAAATAACGCCGGGCGCAAGTGTATCGAACGAGATATAGAAGTGATGCTCGCCGGGTAGACCTTTGTCAGCCGCATCCATCAGGACGGAGCGCACGACGTTGCGCATTGCGTCCTGCGCAAGAGCCTCATAGTCAATCATGCTCTCGCTCGTCATACGGGTCATTCCGAATTCATCGTGCAACTTGCAGTGTTCTCCAGCACGAGTAGCGGTTCCGCATCCGGCAAATGCTCCGAATGACAACCTCGGAGACTTCCCGTTCGCCCGATTCGCCGCGCCGTTCAACCTACTATGCACGACTATAAACGCTCGCTTGAGCAAACACAAAATAGTGGAGGGCTTCCTGTTGCCCGGTGCCCTCCGAACCGCGCCTGAGGCCTGCTAGGGCGTCAGGGCTTAATTTGAGACCTTAAGTCACCGCTTACGCAGCGATGGCAGGTGCCTCAGCATAGTTGTCGTTTGCAACTATTGGGTTTGACCCGATGACGGTGGTATCATGCCGAGTGAAAGAACGCCCTTTACACCCTCGTCGATCCTATTTCGCCCCCGCCGAAACCCGCGGGACACGGCCAGACACCTTAAGCGGTGTGGATGACGGCCTGCGGGCTTGGGTGGAGGCGCCGGGTACTGCCCCCGGGTC
>CAZWCL010000315.1:0-4724 GCA_964632265.1 uncultured Hyphomicrobiaceae bacterium
GATCTCTCATTCCGGCCGGGGCCAATGTTGTTCGCCCGAAAGTCTCGGATCAACTCGATTATGAGTGTGAGCTGGCCATCGTGATCGGCACTGGGGGGCGTGGTATCGCGGAGGGAGACGCCCTCGATCACGTTTTTGGCTACACGTGTTTCAACGATGTCTCGGTGCGGGATTTCCAGCGCAAGACGTCGCAATGGACGCCGGGAAAGAATTTTGATTCAACCGGGCCGTTGGGGCCGGTTGTCGTCACGGCGGATGAATTGCCGCCGGGCGCGGGGGGACTTCGCATCACGACGCGGGTTAACGGCGAGACAATGCAGGATTCGAACACGAGCGACATGATCTTTTCGACCGCAAGGATCGTGAGTGTCCTCTCTGAATTCATGACGCTTGAGGCGGGTGATGTCATCGCAACGGGCACACCATCCGGAGTAGCGCATGCCCGAAAGCCGCCAGCCTGGATGAAAGCCGGTGATATTGTCGAAGTCGAAATCGAGCGGATCGGCATCCTCTCCAACCCGGTCGTGGACGAAGGCTGATGCGGTCGGCACGCATAATCCATGTCGTCTCATGCCATGCGGAAGGTGAGGTGGGCGATGTGATCGTGGGCGGCGTCGCGCCGCCGCCTGGCGATACGCTGTGGGCGCAATCGCGATGGATCGCGGAGGACAAAACACTGCGCGATTTCGTCCTCAACGAACCTCGTGGCGGAGTTTTCCGACACGTCAATCTGCTGGTGCCGCCAAAAGATCCGCGGGCTCGGATGGGCTTCATCATCATGGAGCCGGTGCACACGCCGCCGATGTCAGGTTCAAATTCGATCTGTGTCGCAACCGTTCTGCTCGACACGGGTATCGTTGTGATGGAGGAACCGGAGACGGTATTTCACATCGAGGCGCCGGCGGGACTGGTCCGCGTAAGGGCACAGTGCCGCGAGGGCAAGGCTGAGCAAATCGAGATCGAGAATGTCGCGTCGTTCGCCGACAAGCTCGGGGCGATGCTCGAGGTAGAAGGCATCGGTTCGCTGCGCGTCGATACCGCATATGGCGGCGATAGCTTCGTCATCGTCGATGCCGGCGCGTGCGGCTTCGAATTGGTACCGGGGGAAGCGCAGGATCTTGCGCGGCTGGGGATGAGAATTCGGGCGGCGGCGAGCGAGCAGCTTGGGTTTGTCCATCCCGACAATCCCGAGTGGTCGCATATTTCGTTCTGTCAGTTCACGAAGCCTTTGACATATGAGGAGGGGGTCGCGGTCGGGGTGAATACGGTTGCCATTGAACCGGGCAAGCTGGACCGCTCGCCGACGGGCACCGGCTGCTCGGCACGAATGGCAGTCCTCGCGGCACGTGGCGAACTTGGTGTTGGTGATCGCTTTGTCGGGCGATCGATCCTCGGGTCTGAATTTCATTGCCGGGTCACGGCGGCGACGACGGTCGGTGATCGGGGTGCGATCGTACCCACCGTTGCTGGGCGTGGGTGGATTACCGGCGTGCATCAACTGTCACTCGAGCCAACCGATCCATGGCCCGGAGGGTACAGACTGGCCGACACCTGGCCCGAGCGCACGGGAAGCTAATCGTTTTCCGGCAGCCTCAATCGGACTTGTCGTTGCGCCGTGAAAACTCGGTTTGGCCGCCAGCGGCAAGGATACGCGCTTGTTGTATCCAGTTCTCGCGTTCAATACGTCCTCGGAAATCGAGTTTCTGGTTCACCCGGTCCACGTCGGCCTGACTCCATGCGGCAATCCCTTCGTAGCTCTTGTAGCCCATCGCTTTAAGCCGTTTTTCAATGAGTACGCCCACACCGCGAATACGCTTGAGATCGTCGCCATCTCCACTGGCGCCGGGCGAGGCATTGGCGCCGCCGACGAGGGCTTCGGAGCGCACGGAACGTAGGCGCTGGATATCGGGACGTTCATTCGCGTCGGGCTGGGATTGAGCCGCATGGGCTGTTTCGTCCAGGGAGACTTCCTTGTGGTCCGCGGCGACCTCCTGATCCTGAGGCGATGTAATGGCTGCAACTTTGCCAATTTTATCGACTGGTGGGGTCGGCGGCTCGACTTCCGGCTGGCCGGTCAAGCGTTGTGCCTGACCCACCCAGTTCTCGCGCCGGACCCGGTTCGTGGCGCCGAAAATCCGGTCGAAACGTCGAACGTCGGTGCCGTCCCAACTGGCGATTTGGCGTAATCGCGTCACGCCCTGCTGATTGAGTGATCTTTCGACCACGTCATTGATGCCATCGATTTCCTGTAGATTGTCGCGATATGTTCGGGCGCTGCCGCGGGGGGCGCGTCCGGAAACCTCAGCCTTACCATTAGCCGGTGGTGGTACTGGTGTCGATTGGGGCGTCGGGTCGGGTTGGGCGCGCTCTGCCGGCGGCTTGGCGGTTGGTTCGACACGGCGGCGAGTATGTTCTGTTTGTCCGTCGCGGGCGAGGAGGGCTGCCTGCTCGATCCAGTTTTCCTGCTGGATGCGTTTGGTGCCGCCCAGCTGCGCGCCAACGGAACGGATATCAGCGGCATGCCAGGCTGCTATGGCGGCGAAGCTTGAGACGCCCAAGCCGTTTAGTTTTTGGGCGTCGCCGCTGGTTAGTCCATCGATCCGGGTCAATTCATCATCAGGTTCAGTGGCGGCGGCTGTGCCGATAGATGGATTTGGGTCTGCCGCGTGGTTGGTCGGTTCCACCGTATCGGAGCCATCTTCTGGCGCAGCCACGACCTGGGCGGCTACGATGCCGCCAAGTGCGGCTGTTCCGGCCATGGCAAGGGTGTCCGCCGGCGTGATGCCTTCTCGGGTTTCATCTCGTGGCGTATCGACAGGAGCGGGATCCGCACGGTTCGTCGGCTGGCTTTTTGCAACCGGCTCCGGTGTCGATGGCGCGTTTGGTTCCTCGGCGGCTTCGTTAGGTGCGGCTTCGGCGGGCTGGGTCGTGACCGTGGCGGCTGAGGGCGGCAGCTCGGCGGAGCTCACATCATTGGATTTGGAATTGTCGCTATCCGAGGTATCGGGCGCTTCAGGTTCTTGCAGCGGATCAGGTGTCTCGAGGGTCTGCATCTTCGAAGCAATCGACGGCGCGTCCCTCGCCGGCCGTGCGTTGCTGGCCAGCGCTGGAGCATCTTCCATCGTTGCCACGGCGTCTTCGGTCGTTGCTACGGCGTCTTCGGGCGATGCCGGGGCGTCAGCCGTTGGTGTTGTCGGTTGTTCTGGTGCAACCAGCGGTGTGGCGGTCTCTGTTTTATCCGGGGGCTGCGCAGCTTGATCCGGGGCAACGCCATCCAAAGCGCGGCTGAACCTGTCGGCGGCTGGATCGACCGCGACAGCGGCGCCGGTGGCACCGGCACCGACGATCCCGGCGGCGGTGATCGCGCCATCCGCGGAGGCGGCGGCATTTCGGGGTGAGTCGGCGGCCTCCATTGCCACCGTTGGCGGCACTGACAATAAGCGGCGGAGAAGGCAGCCCATCCAGGCGCCAAGAAAGTAGGCAACCAGGAGCAGTGCAGCCGCCTGCCATAGAAACGCGGAAACGCCCGACATGTTTTACCTCTCTCGCATGCGTCGTGCGGGGCAGACCCGCTTACAATCAACGCTTCATTGCGCTAGCGGCGCGCGCCGCGCGAACGACAAGAAAACCAGCCGACGAAAAGGCCGATGCCAAACGCCGCGGCGATGTACCAGAAGAGTTTCAGAAATACGTAGTCCATGCCGTATCCTTTGCGTTTGTCCGGTGGTCGGAGCTGAGCGACGGCCTCTCTATGCGCTATCAATCTGACGCGAGGCTGAATTCGATGCGGCGATTGAGAGCTCGATTTGCGGCTGACGAATTGTCTCTTCGCGGCTTTGTTTCACCGAAGCCACGGGCGATGAAGCGGTCAGATGGCAGCCCCTTTTCGACGAAGTAAGTCAAGACGGACTCTGCCCGCTGCTCGGACAGGCGCATGTTGGCTTCATCGCTGCCGATCGAATCCGTGTGGCCTTCGATAACGAGCCGTGCGTCCGGGCAGGTCCGATAGGTCTCAATCAGTTTGTCCAGCGTTGCCGCGCTGGCCGGATCGAGCCGGTCGCTGGCGAATTCGAACGTGATGGTGCCATTGCGAACTGTCTCGTTAAGCTTCTGCTTGCAGCGAAGCTCGGCTTGGCGGGCTTGTACGGATTTACGCTTGGCCGCCTCTTGATCGGCTTTGCGCTGCTGGGCGTCTTCGTTGGCGCGACGTTTCGCCAACGCCTCGGCCCGCGCGCGTTCGGCCGCGGCGGCGGCGCGCTTTTGGATCTCTTTGAGTGCTGCGGCGCGGCGTGCCTGTTGTGCTTTTCGCTCGGTGGCTTGTGCTGCGGCGGCTTCCTTGCGGCGGGCTTCCTGTTCGGACCAAAGCATAGCGTCCGATTTCACATTGATCGCGGTTGAGCCGGAGTAGCCGCTCACTATGGACCGCTCGAGGCGCGATTTTGCCTGGGTCGACACCGCCATGTCCGGTGCGACGCCTTCCAGGTGGAGTTTAAGCCCGTCAAGGCTCAAGGTGCCGGTACGCAGCAGCGCCAACTGCTCGAGGCCGAGCATGACGACCTTCAGCCATTTGTCACTGCGGCCGGGTTTGATGCGCATCTCATCGACGACCGTCCGTTGAGGAAAGAGGCTGGCGGCCCGTTTCAGAATGGCGGCCTTTGCCTTGGAATTGATGACGCTGCCGGACAGTTGGATGGTGTCGCTGCCCGCGACCGCCTGCCAATTCA
>CAZWCL010000316.1:0-4704 GCA_964632265.1 uncultured Hyphomicrobiaceae bacterium
GTACGCGATAGCTCTGCAGTTCCATCGCCTTCAAGGTTTCGCGGAACGCCGGGCGGACGGTGCCGAGATCTTCACCGATAACGATCGTTTCGGTGTCACGCGAAACCTCGGCGGTTTCAGCGATCAGTTTTTGCTGGGGATAGCAGACATAGGCGCCGTCCAGTGGCGACCGGCCTTCCGGAATGAGAAACAGCCGTTCAAGCGCCATAACATGATCAAGCCGAACGGCGCCGGCCTGTTGCATGCATTGCTCGAGCGTATCTCGGAAGAGCCGCGACTCCGCCTTTGCCAATGCCTGCGGAGCAAGCGGCGCAAGGCCCCAATTCTGGCCCTTGCTATTGAACGGGTCAGGTGGGGCACCGATCCGCGCCGCCGCGATTGTCGCCTCCGTCTCGCACCAGGTCTCAGCTCCGTCCGGCGCCACGCCGACTGCGATATCAAGGTACAGCCCGATCCTCATACCTGCTTGATGAAGATGTTCCTGAACGTGCGCTAACTGTTGGCTCGCAATCCATTGCAACCATGCATGAAAGAGAACGTCATCTTCATGATCTGCACACAACGCGGCGACGGCTCGGCTGTCCTTATCCTTCAATTCAGCCGGCCAGTCGAACCAGCCGGCAGCTGCGGTGCCGGTGTCACCGGACGCGCAAAGCTCCGAGAGCGTTTCGAAGCGGCTAAAATCACGTAGCGCTGGACCACCGTCATCGAAGAAATGACTGAATGCGGTACCGGCGTCGGACTCCGGTCGGTAATCCCGCTCCATAAAGTGTGCAAAGAGGCGACGCAGAGCAGCCATTTTTCGGCTGGCGACTGCTTCGTAATCGACGAGGGCCGCTGCACTCCACCCTGCACCCGTCTCATCATCGGTGTGGCCCTTGACCGAACAACTGTCATCGATCCAATCGATAGCAATGTAGAGCGGGTTGAGAAAACGTCGGCTCGACGGCGAATAAGGGCTGTAGCGAGCCGGGTCGGCACTGAATAAGGCGTGAAGCGGTGAGACGCCTATGAAATCCGCGCCTTCGTTTGCCGCCAGTTCACCAAGTCGCGCGAGATCCGCAAAATCACCAATACCGGCGTTGCGCTCAGAACGCAGACCGTAGAGTTGACACGTTATGCCGAAGCACCGCCCTGCCGCCATCCATGAGGGCATGTAGCACGGGGTGCCGATTTCAGCTCCGCCGGCCTCTCGCAAGCGCTCCTGCCCTGGGTCCTGAACTGGGTCCTGAACTGGGTCCTGAACTAGGTCCTGCCCTGGTTCCGGCCATGGTGGCTGGCTTTCTGCCGGAACACCGGCATTGCCGCCGAGGGCGGCCAGCAACTCCCGTTTTGCGGTTTCACTGGCCGCGCAGATGCGCCCATCGGCGGCTTCATAACTCAGCTGGATACCGGCTGCCTCGGCGCGCGCATCCAGGTTTTGCCGGCTGTCAGGAGGTAGGCTCATGCAGGTTCCTCCACCCGCCCCTTTTCAGATTCCGCTCGATTATGAAGCGCAACGATAATGGACCATGGCTCGAGTGCCTTTTCTTCGAGCGCAAGACCGGCATCATCCGGCAACGCGAAGAGGACGGCCGCGGCGTGCAAGGCCGGCACGCCCCCGGTCCCTTCGACAGTCGATCGCGGCGCTGGCGCTGGGGTGTCGGACATGTTGATGGTGAGCGAGAGGATCGCGCCATCTTCAAGCCGCCATGCCACATGAACGGTGCCGCCATGCGTATCTTCCACCAGGGCGGCATGACCACCGACGTTCGCTAGGCGCGGCGCGATCTCCCGCGCCCGCAGTTCGAGGAGTTGCTTGAATAGTCTATGGCGCGACGTGCCGTTCGGTGTCGCGAGCCCGGCCCAGTCGAGCCGCGAGGCCATAAACGTTTCGTGTGCGTTGGGATCGGGAATCCGGCGCCGTGCGTTGGGGTCGGAAAACGCTTTCCAGCTCTTGAATTCGCGCCGCCGGCCTTCGCGCACGGCATCGGCAAGCCTGTCAGAGAAATCCGTGAAGAAAAGAAACGGTCGTGTCTCGCCCCACTCTTCTCCCATAAACAGCAGCGGCGTGTGAGGACTGAGGAGCAGCGCCGCCGTCAGGGCTTCGACAGCCTCGGCACTTGCAAGCACCGAAAGACGTTCGCCCAAAGCGCGGTTGCCGATCTGGTCATGGTTCTGGATGAAGTCAATGAACGTGGTCGGTGGAAGATGACCACTGGGTTCGCCGCGTGGTTGGCCGCCCCATACTTTTGATCGTTCACCCTGATAGGCAAACCCCTCCGCGAGCGTGCGTGCAAGTCGCGGTGCAGGGTCGCGGTAATCGCCATAGTAGCCTTCCGTCTCGCCGGTTGCTGCGACATGAGCAACATGGTGGAAATCGTCGTTCCACTCGGCGGTGAAGAATTTGGGGCGGCCACTGTCATCGCGCTCGTGAAGCATCGTCCGGTTGCTGTCGTCTTCGCTCGTCAGATGCACATGACGGTCTTTGAAGCGCTTGCGAACAATTGTCGTCATCTCCTCAAGCAGGTGGTGCTGTGAGTAGTCGGCGATCTGGTTGATCGCGTCGAGCCTCAGACCGTCGAAACGGTACACATCGAGCCAATAGAGAGCATTCTCGATGGCGAATGCGCGGACTTCCGGCCGGCTGTAATCGATCGCAGGACCCCACGGCGTTTGCCGCGTGCTGTCGAAGAATTCCGGCGCAAGCGCATGGAGATAGTTGCCGTCCGGTCCAAAGTGGTTGTAGACCACGTCGACTAGCACCATGAGGCCGCGCGCATGCGCGCCGTCGATCATTCGTTTCAGGTCATCGGGACGGCCGTAGGCGTTGTGCGGCGCATACATCAGGACGCCGTCATAGCCCCAGCCTCGCTGTCCGGAAAACTGTGCTATCGGCATAAGTTCGATCGCGGTGACGCCGAGCTCCGCGAGATGATCCAGCTTTGTCTCGATGCTTGCGAAAGTGCCAGCCTCGGCAAACGTGCCGGTATGCAATTCGTAGATTACAGCCTCATGCCACGGCCGCCCGCGCCAGCCGCTTTCGGCCCACTCGTAGCTGGCGTGATCGACCACAAGCGAAGGGCCATGTACATCATCTTGCTGGGCACGGGCCGCCGGATCAGGGATCGCCTGGCCATTATCGAGCACGAAGGCGTAAGCTTCACCGGCCCCGATCGAGTCGTTGATGTGTTCGCACCAGCCATCGCCGACCTTGTCCATCGCGAAGGTTGCACCGGTTGTCGTATTCTTGAGCAACACGTTCTTCTGTCCCGGCGCCCACAGCCGGAAACGCGTTGTGCCGTCTTGCGCGAGAACCGCGCCCCATGTCCATGCAAAGCGATCTGTCATGAGCGCCGCCCCTCGAACACCAGCGCCGCCCGTTCCGGCAGCCGCAGGTCCGCTTCGGGCGCCAAGAGCGCATCGTCGGGCTCGATGGCACCGCGCGCGGAATCAGCAAGACAGCGCCATGACTTGATCAATGCCGGCGCCGGTAGGCGGAAGTCGACCGGCTCGTGGTGAGCGTTGAACAGGACCAGTATAGGTTCCCCGCCCTGCGCACCGAGCATCATGCCAAGCGTCAGCGCCTCCTTCTTCTCCCAGTCAGTTTTGCGCATCTCGCCGCCATTCGCCCGCAGCCATGTGACGTCTTTCTGTCCTCCACGCCAAAGCTTCTGGCCATGCAGGAAATGGCCCGCCCGGAATACTGGCGTGCGCTGACGTATGCGTATGAGCCCACAAACGAATGCGAAGAACGCCTCGTCGTCGTCGTCGATACTCTGCCAGGCCATCCAAGAGGTCTCATTATCCTGACAGTAGGCATTGTTGTTGCCATTCTGGCCACGCCCGATCTCATCTCCCATCAGGATCATTGGCACGCCTTGGGACACCATGAGCAGGACCATCGCACCACGTCGCATGCGCGCACGTAGCGATTGAATCTCGGGGTCCTCGGACGCGCCCTCGACACCACAGTTCCAGCTCAGGTTGTCGGGATGCCCGTCCTCGTTGCCTTCAAGATTGGCCTCGTTGTGTTTCTCGTTGTAGGCGTAGAGGTCGGCGAGCGTGAAGCCGTCATGGGACGTGATGAAATTGATGCTCGACCACGGCCGCCGCCCGCGCCGCTCGAACAGGTTCGCCGACGCGAGAACTCCCGATGCCAGACCGGGCAGCGATCCGCCGTCGCCCTTCCAATAGCTTCGGATGTCGTCGCGGTACCGCCCGTTCCATTCCGACCAGCCCGGTGGGAAGCTGCCGATCTGGTAGCCGTCTTCACCGACATCCCAAGGCTCCGCTATGAGCTTGCAGCGTGACAGAACGGGATCCTGACAAATGGCGTCAAGGAACGTGGCATCTGGTTCGAAGGCTTTGAATTCGCGTCCGAGCGAAGTTGCAAGATCGAAGCGGAAGCCGTCGACGTGACCGTCTTCGACCCAGTAGCGCAGCGAATCCATGATCATCTGGAGGACACGGGGATGGCGTTGGTTGATGGTATTCCCGCACCCGGTCGTGTCGAAATAGTACCGCCGATCGTCGGCGAGCATGTAGTAGCTTGCATTGTCGATGCCACGAAAAGACAGCGTCGGCCCGAGTTGATTGCCTTCCGCCGTATGATTGTAGACCACGTCGAGAAGGACCTCGATGCCTGCCTCGTGTAGCCGGCTGACCATCGCGCGGAACTCGGTAATTGAATCATCGCGCCGGTTGTAATTCTGGTGCGGCGCA
>CAZWCL010000317.1:0-4678 GCA_964632265.1 uncultured Hyphomicrobiaceae bacterium
GCCGCACGCGCATCGTCTCATGCCGGGTCGATGGCCTGCTCAGGGACGATCCGCATCCCGATATCGTGGCAGGAGCTGCCCGCCGCATCCTCGGTTATACCGACCCCGACGCGATCATCCTGTCGCGCGAACGCTGAGTTGCGGCGCTTTCTGCACTACATCCCCGAGGTTAACGCCGCCCCGCGAAAAGCATCGCCGTGGTTACTCATTTGGCCGCGCAGCACTGGTATTTGGCGGTGTTGCGATGTATTTTCACGAAAAGACTTTATTTGTGACCCCTCAGCGCGTCTGAGAGGCTTCTTGAGGAGACACCATGGCCAACGACACCGCCGCGCGTGAGGTAGCGAATTTCACGAAAGAGGAGGAATCGAAGGCCTACGAGGACATGCTCCTCATCCGCCGCTTCGAGGAAAAGGCTGGCCAGCTTTATGGCATGGGTTTCATCGGCGGCTTCTGCCATCTGTACATTGGACAGGAAGCGGTCGTGACCGGCCTCCAGATGTGCGCCAAAGAGGGCGATCAGGTCATTACAACCTATCGCGACCATGGCCACATGTTGGCAACCGGCATGGATCCCAAAGGGGTGATGGCGGAATTGACGGGCCGCGCCGGCGGATATTCCAAAGGCAAGGGCGGCTCGATGCACATGTTTTCGAAAGAGAAGCACTTCTACGGCGGCCACGGCATAGTCGGCGCCTCTGTTCCGCTCGGCGCCGGCCTCGCATTCGCCAATCGCTACCGCGGCAATGATAACGTGTGCTTCTGCTATTTTGGCGATGGCGCTGCGAACCAGGGCCAGGTCTATGAGGCCTTCAACATGGCCGAACTCTGGGACCTGCCGATTGTTTTCGTTATCGAAAACAACAAGTACGCGATGGGCACCTCGATCGAGCGCTCCTCCGCCACCACTGATTTTTCGCAGCGCGGCGCCTCTTTCGACATACCCGGGGAGCAGGTCGACGGCATGGATGTCCGCGCCGTCAAAGCGGCTGGCGAGCGCGTCGTCGATCACATGCGCAAGGGCAACGGTCCCTATATCCTGGAGATGCTTACCTATCGCTATCGCGGCCACTCGATGTCTGACCCGGCGAAATACCGCACGCGCGAAGAGGTCGACAAGGTTCGCTCTGAACAAGACCCGATTGAGCGCGTTCGCCGCCGCCTGCTCGAGGATCACGGCATTTCGGAAGAAGACCTAAAAGGCGTCGACCGTCGCATCCGCGAGACCATCAATCAAGCTGCCGAGTTCGCTCAGAACGACCCCGAGCCGGCACCGTCTGAACTATGGACCGACGTGCTCCTGCCCGTAAACGAAGAGGCGGCCTGATAAGGCGACCCAACAGCGATCCAGCAGGACCGGAGGCTCGATTGGCCGACGTAACCGATAAATCGGCGACCTATGCCGACATTAAAGCGCTTCCCGCAGGTGTGGTCGGTGAACTCGTGTGGTGCGACCGGCCCGAAAAGCACGGTGCGCGCGAATTATCCGTCGAGGCTGAGCTTCGCCTTGGCTGCCACGGCACGGTGCCAGAACTTGCCCGATTGCGCCTTCGCCCTTTACTTTCTTCGAACCCGCTACGGTGTCCGCGCCGCCATTCGCGGAATTTTCTTTCAATCTAGGAGAACTCAGGCGCAAACGCCGGTCAACCTGACCTTTGCGCCTGATTACACTCACCAGAAAGCCCGAGACCGCTCCCCTATGCCAACCCAAGTCCTGATGCCCGCCCTGTCACCGACCATGGAAGAGGGCAAGCTCGCCAAATGGATGATCCAGGAGGGTGACGAGGTCACCTCCGGCATGGTGATTGCCGAAATCGAGACCGATAAGGCAACCATGGAGGTTGAGGCGGTCGATGAAGGCAAGCTCCATGAGATCCTGGTTGCCGAAGGCACCGAAGGGGTCAAGGTCAACACCCCCATCGCGGTCATTCTTGGCGAGGACGAGAACGCGGCGGATGTAAAGAGCGCGCGCAATGGGGCGGCCGGCCCCAATGGGTCGGCTGCCGCGGCCCAGCAATCGGCCGACGCGCCTGCCGCTGAGCAGCCGGCGGCGGCAAAGCCGGAGGCATCCGAAAAAACCGATCCCAAAGAGCGCCCGGACAAACCTGAAGTTGACATTGCCGCACCGACGGAGGTGCCCGAGGGCACGTCATTCCAGTCGAACACAATGCGCGAAGCGCTGCGCGACGCCATGGCCGAGGAGATGCGTCGCGACGGCGACGTCTTCCTGATGGGCGAGGAGGTGGCGCAGTACGAAGGCGCCTATAAGGTCTCTCAATCGCTGCTCGATGAATTCGGCGACAAGCGCGTCATCGACACCCCCATTACCGAACAGGGCTTTGCCGGTATCGGCGTGGGCGCGGCGATGGCCGGGCTGCGCCCGATTGTCGAATTCATGACTTGGAACTTCGCGATGCAGGCGATCGACCAAATCATCAACTCCGCCGCCAAAACGCTCTACATGTCGGGCGGCCAGATGGGCTGCCCGATTGTCTTCCGCGGCCCAAACGGCGCCGCCGCCCGCGTTGCCGCCCAGCACTCGCAGTGCTATTCCGCCTGGTACGCCCACGTCCCGGGCCTGAAGGTCGTGGCGCCGTCGAACGCCGCCGATGCCAAGGGTCTGCTGAAATCCGCCATCCGCGACCCGAACCCCGTTCTCGTTCTCGAAAACGAAATGCTCTACGGGTCGAGCGGCGACGTCCCCGAAATCGAAGACTGGCTGGTGCCGATCGGCAAGGCCAAAATCGTCAAGCCCGGCAAGGACGTCACGATCGTGTCCTTCGCTCGTGGCATGCACCATGTCCAGGCTGCGCTCAGCGAACTCGAAGAAGCCGGCATTGACGCCGAAATCATTGATTTGAGAAGCCTGCGCCCCATCGACTGGGACACTATCCTCACCTCGGTAAGGAAAACCAACCGCATCGTCACCGTCGAGGAAGCCTGGCCAGTCTGTTCCGTTGGCTCCGAAATCTGTGCACAGGTCGCGATTCAGGCGTTCGACTATCTTGATGCTCCGCCGGCGAAGGTCTCGGGCGCCGATGTGCCGATGCCCTACGCCGCCAACCTCGAAGCACTCGCCCTGCCGTCGCCCGACCAGATTGTCCATGCCGCCAAATCGGTCTGCTACGCATTGTAGCGGTCTCAACGCCGTGCCCGCGACTGATAAAGGCAGACCTGCCGCCGCCCCGAACCGACCGTGCCCCGACCGCCCCAAGGACCCCACCGATGCCGATCGAAATTCTGATGCCAGCGCTGTCTCCGACCATGGAAGAGGGCAAGCTTGCCGCCTGGATGGTGAAGGAAGGCGATGAGGTGACGTCCGGCATGGTCATCGCCGAAATCGAGACTGACAAGGCCACCATGGAGGTCGAAGCGGTCGAAGAAGGCCGCATCGGCAAGATTTTGATCGACGAGGGCACCGAGGGCGTCAAGGTCAACACGCCGATCGCGCTCCTACTCGAAGAGGGCGAAGACGACACGGCGGTCGACGAGGCGCCGGCGAGCGGCGGCGCCTCGTCCGGGCAGCAGCAAGCCTCGTCCCCTTCATCCGACCAGCCCGCGCCGCCCGAACCGCCAACTGAAACCCTCGAGAAAACACCCGAACCGCCGCCGGCTCGCCAATCCGACGCACCGACATCCAACGCTCAGGCCGGCGCCCCCGTTCAGACCGGGAATGGTCGTCCCGCTCCGGAACAGACGGAGACGGCCGATGGGGAGCGAATTTTTGTTTCCCCCCTGGCTCGGCGGCTCGCCGTTGAAGGCGGTCTCGATCTGACCGCGCTTTCGGGGTCCGGCCCGCATGGGCGCATCATAAAGCGCGACGTCGATGAAGCCCTTGCCAATGGCAGCGCTAAAGCAAAGACCGTCGGCGCCGATGCGCAATCCGGTCAGGGTGCCCTCACGGTGCCCGAAGCCCCGCTAGTCGAGGCTATGGCCGATAAGCAGATCCTCGCGCTCTACGACGAAGAGAGCTACGAAGTCGTACCCCATGACGGCATGCGCAAAATCATCGCGCAACGCCTTACCCAGTCGAAATCGACCGTCCCGCACTTCTACCTCACCATCGAATGCGTGCTCGACGAACTGCTCCGCGCGCGCAAACGCATGAACGACGCGGCTCCGAAAGAGGGCGATCGCGCCTACAAGCTTTCGGTTAACGACTTCATCATCAAGGCACTCGCCCTCGCCCTGCAGCAGGTTCCAGCCGCCAATGCATCGTGGACCGAACAAGGCATGCTACGTCACCGCCATTCCGACGTCGGTGTTGCCGTTGCGATCGAGGGCGGCTTGTTCACACCGATCATCCGCAATGCGGAGTACAAGTCACTCGGCGAGATCTCCAACGAGATAAAGGAGCTTGCCGATCGCGCCCGCAAGCGCCGACTGTCCCCCCATGAGTACCAGGGCGGCACAACATCGATCTCGAACCTCGGTATGTTCGGCATCAAATCCTTCGATGCCGTCATTAATCCGCCCCACGCGACGATCCTCGCTGTCGGCGCCGGTGAGAAGCGCCCGATCGTCGATGGCGACGACGTTCGCGTTGCAACCATCATGAGCTGCACACTCTCGTGCGACCACCGCGTGGTCGATGGCGCACTTGGCGCCGAACTGCTAAGCGCATTCAAGACCTTCATCGAAGACCCTGTCACGATGCTGGTATGATGCGAAGGGTCAT
>CAZWCL010000318.1:0-4678 GCA_964632265.1 uncultured Hyphomicrobiaceae bacterium
AATTGCCAGACATTCGCGGACCGTCAGTGCGCTTGTGAAGCCTGGCTACAGCCCTTACGAACAATACGGCGAGATCGGGCGGAGCCAGGGGCCCTGGACCGACATCTATGCACTTGCTGCCACGCTCTATCACGCGATCACGGGGAAACGGCCGCCGGATGCACCATCGCGCGTCGTGAATGATGAACTCAGACCCGCGCAGGAGGCGGCGCTCAGCGCCTATCGGGCTGGTTTTCTCAAGGCGATCGATCGTGCGTTGAGGCTCGATATCGACAAGCGGCCGCAGACGGTTGCCGAGTGGCGCGGGACATTGCTGGCACCGGAAGCGCCCAGTCCCGGGCTTGGATGGTTCGGCGGTTTGGGCGGTGGTGCTGGGCGTGTTGCGGAAGCGGATCGGGATGGCGGCGAGATCAGAACGCGGGCGGTGACCAAGCCCTTGTCGCCGGCGCCGTCCGACATGCCGCCGCCGCCTGATCTGCCGCTTCCGGCTGATCACGCCAAACGCGGGGGGGAGGCCAAGCGCGCAGGAGAGGCCGGTCGCCGGGGCCGTATCGTGGATTTCCTGGAAGGTGCCCGGCGCAGCCCGCGCGAGACCGCGAAGATCGAGGAGGGCGGTGCGGCTCAACCTGGCGATGGCGGCCTGAGGTCGGCGCTCCGGGATGCGGCGTCCGGCAATGAGGCGGGCTCACGAGACGCTCCGAGCTCTGAGGATGACGCGGCAGAGCCGCCGCGTAAACGCTTTGGCTTGTTGCGAAGGTCGCGCATGCGGGAGGATGATGCCGGCGCTGCGGCTGCCGCCGCCACGGTGCTCTCGCCGAAGGATCGACCGGTCGATTTGCGCTCGGCGCCGAACGTGCCGGTGGGGGCCAAGCCAAAGCGGGCGGCGGCGCGGCGCAAATCGCCGAAGCCACGTCCGGGGAGGACGAAGTCGCGGTGGCGCTTTGTGCCGCTTGCAACGAAACTTGCCGCGGGGATCGTTATCGCAACGCTGCTTGTTCGGTTTCAGCAGTCATTGCCGCATTTCGAGTATCGTAGCCACGGCACGGTGGCGAGCGCGCCTGCGGCGGTGTCGAATAATTCCATTTCGCGCCAAGCGCGCGCCGAGGGGCAATCGCGGCTGACAACAGGCTCCCTGGACCGGCGATTGCGACAGGCCCCGCCGCCCTCGCCTACTCCAGCACCGGGCCTGAACAAGGATGCGACGGGACGTGCTTCAGCGATAGCGCTTGCCGGTGTCGCGCCGATCCGACGGGCGCCGCAGACGCTGCTCGTGCGGACGATAGCGGCGCATAAAGGTGGGGCCTCCGACGTTGCGTTCACAGCCGATGGCGGGCAAATCGCAACGGTTGGCGGGGACGGACTACTTAAAGTCTGGGATGCCAAGTCCTATGACCTCGTGCGCACGATAGAAATCGAGGACGGGCCGGCTCTTACGCTGACCGTAGCCGGGCAGCGCGCGTTGACAGGTCATGAGAACGGACGGATCGCGCTTTGGGATCTGACACTCGGCATGCAACTCAAGACGTTCAAGCGCAATGATGCGCCGATCACGACGTTGGCCTTTGCCGGATCGCAGCGGTTTCTGGCAGGGGCCAACGACTGGAGCGTTGCTTTGTGGGAGGTCGCCACGCCTTCGGTGCCACTGCATGTGTTCGAAGGTCATGGCCGTGATGTGCTGGCGGTCGCGTACGAGCCAAATCTCGGACTCATTGCCTCCGCGAGCGCTGACCGGACCTTCAAGCTCTGGGAAGCGAAAGGCCTTTCGCACATGCGTACGTATCCGAGGCAACGCGATTTCATAACAGCCCTTGCGTTCTCGCCGGGCGGTGATGGTCTCGCGATCGGTACGCTGTCGGGAGTGGTTTCGCTTTATTCGACGAAGAGCCGCCGCCGGCTGAAGCGGTATCGCGGCCACGGCGGACGGATCACGTCGCTCAAGTTTCTTGGCGGCGGCCGCGATTTTGTGTCCGCCAGCCATGACGGCACCGTGCGGTTATGGAACCGGCGCGGGGGACGTCCGCTTCAGACTTTCGGCTCGGCGGGGGCGAAGGTGATGGGGGCGGCGGTTTCACCCAATGGCCGGTTCATCGCGACGGCGAAGGCGAACGGTTCCGTGCAGGTCTGGAACGCTGCCGTGCTCGACTGATGGGGTTGAGCCGTTTGCGCTTTGCCGGTGCCATGGACGGCTGCGCCCGGAGCGGGGTGCGTTTCGGGAGGACCGGCGGGCGGGCGAAGGTGTCTCCGTGAGGTTTCCAATAGAAGGGCAGATGCAAAAGAGGGGCGGAAGCCATGTTCTGGCGGCGCAAATCCGACGGTTTCGAGTGGCACAAGTATGTGCGCACCACGATCAAGATCAGGCGAGCCGAGCGGGCGCGAAAGATCGAAGAAATCAAGAACGCGGCGCACGATGGCGCCAAGGCGGCCGGGCGGCAGGGTGTGGCGGCTGGCAAGGAAGGTGTGCGCGCGGCGAGCGCCGGGGCATCGCAGGGGGGACGCTGGCTGGCCGGATGGCTCATCGCGGCGCTTGGCCGGCTGGGCGGCATCGCTGGGGCCTGGTTGCGCCGGGGCGCTCTGGCGGTTCTTGACGGTGGCCGCTGGTTTGGCCGCAGCATGGGCGCCCTCATGTGGCGGCGATACAGTCTGCCGCGTCCAAGGGCGCTAGGCGGGCTCTCCGCGCACGGCAAGATTGCGCTGCTTTTTGGTGGTCTCGGGCTGATCGCGCTGCTGTCGGCCTATCTCCAATACCAAGAGGGTGGGATCGATCTTTCATCGGCGCTGGCCGCGCTGGTCGGGGTGCTTCTGGTCGGGATCGCGGGATCGCCGTGGTTGCGCCAGATCGGATGGCGTAGCAGTCAGTGGATCGTCACGGTGCCGGTTCGTCAAAGGACCGGGTGGCGGCGGACGGGCCGCGGCGCAAGTGCGCGCGATGATGGCCGTCAACGGCCGATGCCCGCGCGGCCTGCGACGCCTGCAACGGGGGTGATGGCCTGGGCCCGTGGGCTGATGGTGACGCCCGGCCGTGCGGCTGCGGCGGCAATGGGGGTGCTTGCGATCGTGGGGGCATCGTGGGCCGTCCAAAGCGGTGGTTTGTCCTCGGCGTCGACGGTGGCCGCAGGTTGGATGCCATCGCTGCCGGCGACGGCTCTGCCGTCAGTGCCATCGTTCATTTCTGGGGCGACGCCGATGCCGGATATTAACGGCAGAGCTCGGGCGGTGAGTGGTGATACGTTAAGAATCGGCCGGCAGGTCGTGCATCTCAACGGGATCGAAGCGCCAGAGCTTGCGCAGGCGTGCAAGGATGCGCGTAACCGGGGCTGGCGGTGTGGCCGGCGGGCACGTTCAACGCTCAGGCGCCTCGTCCGACGGCGACGGGTGACGTGTGATGCGGTCTCGCAGGATGCGCGCGGGCGGATCAGTGCGCGGTGCTCGGCCGGTGGCCGGGACCTTGCCGTGGAGGTCGTCGAGCGTGGCTATGCGTTTGCCGAAGGCATGATTTTCAAGACGTATGCGGCGGCTGAGGACCGGGCGCGCGAGGCGTCGCGAGGGATCTGGCAGGGTGAGGCGCTGCGGCCGTCTGAGTTTCGCGCGAAGAAATGGGCGGCGGCCAGTAAGGCATCACCGGATGGTTGTCCGATCAAGGGGCGGGTGAGGCGGCGCAAGAAGACTTATGTGCTGCCGTGGGAGTCGAACTATCGCCGCGTGCGCATCAGAAAGCGGCGAGGTGAGAAATGGTTCTGCAGTGAGGCCGAGGCGGCGGATGCCGGGTTCAAGCCTTCATCGACAGGGTGATTGCAGGGTTGACCGGCGCCAAGTTGGACGGCTTTGATGACGGCGACAGGACGCATGTCCACTACCCTTTCAATATGAGGAGACACGCCATGCAGGATGCCCCCGCCAGTCTCAAGAGATTTCAGACATACATCAACGGCGAATGGGTCGAGGCGGCATCTGGAAAATACTTCCAGACGTCGGATCCCTATACGGCCGAGGCTTGGGCCGAGATTCCTGAATGCAGCAGCGAAGACGTGAACCGGGCCGTGAATGCTGCCCATGAGGCGTTTGAGAGAGGGCCCTGGTCGCGGCTGACCGCGACGGAAAGGGGGCGGAAGCTGCGCCGGATCGGGGACCTGACCGCCGAGCATGCCGACTATCTCGCCGAGATCGAAGTGCGCGACAACGGCAAGCTGATTTCGGAAATGAACGCGCAGACGAAGTATCTGCCGGAGTGGTATTACTATTATGGTGGTCTGGCCGACAAAGTGCAGGGCGCCGTCGTTCCGGTCGATAAACCAGATCATTTCGCTTACATCCTGCGGGAGCCCGTCGGCGTGTGCGGCATGATCGTGCCGTGGAATTCGCCGCTTCTGCTGACGGCGTGGAAGTTGGCTCCGGCGCTGGCGGCGGGGTGTACGGCGGTTATCAAGCCGTCCGAATACACATCCGCTTCGCTGCTTGAATTCATGCGTCTCGTTATCGAGGAAGCTGATCTGCCGCCGGGCGTCGTCAACGTCGTGACGGGATACGGCAAGGACGCCGGTGAGCCGCTGGTCGTCCACCCGAAGGTGTCGAAGGTGGCCTTTACGGGGGGCTCGCTGACGGGCGCGCGAGTTGCATCACTCGCCTCGGAGCAGTTCAAGAAAATCTCGCTCGAGCTTGGCGGCAAATCGCCGAATATCGT
>CAZWCL010000319.1:0-4678 GCA_964632265.1 uncultured Hyphomicrobiaceae bacterium
GGCCGCTGCTTCGGCGTCGTCTTCCACGATGAGAACCCGCATCAGCTTTCCAAACCTCCGTGCCGGCGACACCGGCGAGATTAGAACCAATTCTCAATACGGCAAAACCCGGCGCCAAGGATTTTGTGCGCCGGGTTTCCTTTTCTATCCGGTCGGGCCGGTCGGGCCGGTCGGGCCGGTCGGGCCGTGCTCTTATACCAACGCGGCCCCTCCCGTCGCAGTCTTAACCGCGCTCGCGCAACTGTACCGCAATGAACCGCCGCTGATCGCCGCGCTTGACCACCATGAGAACGGCCTTGCGGCCACGCTTCTTGGCGCTCTTGACTTCGCCGTCGACATCCGCCGGTTTCGAAACCTTCTGGCTGTTGACCTCGACGATGACGTCACCGTTGCGCAACCCTTTCTCGGCTGCATCGGTATCATTGTCGACGCTTTCGATCACGACGCCTTCACCATCCGGATTCGCGCTGAGAGCCAGCCCGAGATCATCGAGAGCCGTCGGCTTCGGCTCTTCTTTTGGCTGAGCCGGTGCGGCCGATGCTTGCTGTGCGCCCGGGAATGTGCCGAGTGCGACATCGATCGTCCGGTCGCGATCACCACGGCGCACCTTGACGGACACGCTCGTGCCGGGCGCGTAATCGGCGATCTTGCGCGCCAGATCACGGCTGTCATCGATCTGCTGGTCGTTTACAGCGATGATGGCGTCACCTGCCCGCAGCCCGGCCTTGGCCGCCGGTGCATTTTCCGTGACTTCGCTGATGAGAGCACCGGAAGCTGAATCGAGACCCAGCCCTTCAGCCATGTCCTTGGTAATGGACTGGATCTTGACGCCCAGCCAGCCACGCTTGACCGTGCCGCTCTTCTTCAGTTCCTCGATAACCTCGACCGCCGTGCTCGCCGGAACTGCGAACGCGATGCCGACGTTGCCGCCGGACGGGCTGTAGATTGCCGTGTTCACGCCGATGACTTCGCCCTTTAGATTGAACGTCGGCCCACCCGAGTTACCCCGGTTCACTGCCGCGTCGATCTGGATGAAGTCGTACGGCCCCGAGCCGATATCACGCGAACGCGCCGACACGATACCCGCTGTCACCGTACCGCCAAGACCGAACGGATTGCCGACCGCCACGACCCATTCACCTTCCTGGCTCACCTTGTCGGCGAACTTCACATACGGGAAGGTCTTGTCACGTTTGATCTTCAACAGTGCCAGATCCGTCCGTGGGTCCGTACCGATCAGTTCAGCAGGCAACTTCTCCTTGTCGTCGAAGCTAACCAGGATCTTTTCCGCACCCGAAATGACATGGTTGTTCGTCACCACGTAGCCATCAGCCGAGATAACGAAGCCGGAACCCTGTGCCTGCCGCCGCCGGCGTGGCGTGCCACGGCGCGGACGTGCCCCCGGGTTCTGACCGCGCGGCATGCCGCGAAAGAACTCGTTGAGCGGATGATCGTTCGGCAGATCCGGGAACGGCTTGGCCCCCCGGCGTTGCTGACCGCGTTTACTGCGGCTCTGCGTTCGCGACCCGCGCGAAGCAACCTGAATACTAACAACCGATGGCTTGACCTTCGCCACTAGGTCAACGAACGACGATGGTGCACCCGGCGGTACAGGAGCCACCGCCGCCGGTTGTGTCGAGCGTTGAGCGACCGCCTGCTGTGGCGGCAACGTGACCACGGAAGCTACAAGCGCAACGCCCGCAGCCGTGATCGTCAAAGGTTTCCAATACCGCGACACGGAGATCCCGGCACCGGGCGTCTGCCCCAATTCGTGCTTCATGAACTACCTTCTTTCTTCGACTTGCCGTAAATGGCGGGTATTCGCCAATCTTGACCTATTCGTCTTGAGTCGTGATCCAACAGTCTTGAACGAACCTCTAGTTGGGGCGACCTTAACTGAAGCTTGCGGCAGGGTTACACTTTGGTAATGTCAACGCGCTTGAGCCGATCGATCGTCGCCATCGCCATGGCCGGCATAGGGCTGGCTGTCACCGGCGCCTTGGCTGCTGTGCCCGGCGCGACTTTTTTGAGAGCGCCGTCATTCGATCCGGCTGGCAACAGCGCGCCGCCTCCTGTCATGACCACCCCCGTCGCCGTATTCGGCACGGACGAACGCCGTCCGTTGCCGGCCGCGCTGCGCCCTCTGCGCCATTCCATTGGCTTGCTCTCGAGCCGGCCCGAACGCACGCTCTGCACCGCCTTCTGTGTCGGCCGCCAAACCATCGCCACGGCGGCCCATTGTCTGTTTCGCACCGCCAACGAACGCCGTCCCGATATTGCAACTTTCCGCTTCGCCGTCGCCCCGCCCGCGGCCCGCAAAACATCGCGCGTCATGGGCGCCACGGCAAACGCTGCCAATCAGAGCGTCATTGCCGGCGCCGCCCGCCTGAGCGTCACCCCGCCTATCGATGCAACGGGCGACTGGGCCCTCCTCCGCCTCGCCAAACCGGTCTGCTCCGGGAATTCCCTGGTCGTCGAACCGATCACACCCACCCGCATCCACCGCCTCGCGGCCCGCGGCCGCCTTCTCCATGTGGCCTTTCGGGGCACCCTCGACGACTGGTCTCTTTCGGTCTCGGAAAAGTGCTCGACCCGCACTCATCTCGCAGACAAAGCCGACCGCCAATTGAAACGTGATTTCACCGACACCCGCTCGCTGCTGCTCCACACATGCGACGCCGGTCCCGCTTCATCCGGTTCCCCCCTCCTCGCCCTCGCTCCCGACCGCCACATAAAGGTCGTCGCCATGAACGTCGGCACCTACCAGCAAACACGTTATCTCGTCAGCGGCGATACCGTCCGGCGTCGCTTTAAACCGGCAACGGTCGCCAATACTGCCATCTCGGCTGATGCTTTCGCCGATGCCATTCTCGCCTTCATGCGTACCGAGATCCTGAGAGCCCCGTCAGATATCAGCCGCTTGCAGACCGCTCTCAACCGTCGCGGCTTCAAAGCCGGCGCGGTCGACGGCCTCTACGGCGCTCAAACACGCAGCGCCCTTGTCGAATTTGAAAGATCGATCGGTCTGCCGGGCTATGGCCTTCTGACGCCGCAAGCCCTCTCGCGCTTGGCCGGGCCATAAGCCGTCCCGATCACGACCTGGTTGTAACCCCCCTGAAGAAAGCCCGCGCAGCTCACAGGCTTGTTGCGCCCCCGTCACGCGCCGTGAGCGAAACCAACGCATGTCAGGGAGCGCAGGCGACCCGGCGCCCAGCGCCGCGCCCGCGCGGTCGGCCCCGCCGACCGGTACGCGCCGTGAGCGAAACCAATGCACCTTGTGAGCGAATAAGCTATTCTCTACAGATGATTCCCGCCACGACATTCGCCAGCCGACGCGTCGCCGTCTTTGGCCTGGGCCGTTCAGGCACGGCGACCTGCCGCTCGCTTGCGGCAGGCGGCACCGAGATCCTTGCCTGGGACGAAAACGAGCGCTCGCGTGCAGCCGCCGAAGCCGAGGGCATTGCGCTCACCGATCTGTCGACAACCGACTGGTCGGCGATCGACAGTCTCATTCTCGCCCCCGGCGTACCGCTGACGCACCCCGCGCCGCATTGGACCGTCAACCGTGCCCGTGAGGCAGGTGTCGAGGTCATTGGTGATGTCGAAATCTTCGCTCGAGAGCGCGCCCGCCACGCGTCGGACGCGCCGTTTATCGCGATTACCGGCACCAACGGCAAGTCGACGACGACGGCGCTGATGGCCCACGTCCTCGCCACTCTAGGCCGTGACGTCCAGATGGGCGGCAACATCGGCGTACCAATCCTCTCGCTCGCCCCGTTTTCTGCCGAACGTGTCTACGTTATCGAAATGTCGTCGTACCAGATCGATCTGACGCCGACGCTGACGCCGACTGTCGGAGTGCATCTCAATCTATCGCCAGACCATATCGACCGCCATGGCACGTTCGAGAACTATGCCAACATCAAGGCCCGTTTGGTCGAGAACGCTGAAACCGCGGTCATCGGCGTTGACGATGCAGCGAGCGCGGCAATTGCGCGCCATCTGTTCGCCGAGCACGCCCGCGTCCGCCCGATTGCCACGAGCGCGCGGTTGCCTGACGGCTTTTATCTTGAAAACGGCCGAATCTACGATGCCGCCGACGGTGGCCGTGCCGCCGTCCTCGACATGACCGAGCTGCCCAATTTGCGCGGCAACCATAATGCCGCGAACGTCATGGCAACGCTCGCCGCCCTGGAGCCGCTCTCGGTCCGGCCTCAGGATATCGCCCCGGCGCTTAGGACGTTCCCGGGGCTCGCTCACCGGCTGGAGGAGGTCGGCCGGCGTAATGGCGTCGTCTTCATCAATGACAGCAAGGCCACCAATGCCGACTCTGCCGCCGTCGCACTGGCCAGTTTCGATCGTGACGTGTTCTGGATATGCGGCGGCCGCGCCAAGGAAGGTGGCGTTGCCGGCCTGGCGCCGTTCTTTCCACGCGTTGCGCGCGCCTACCTGATCGGTGAATCTGAAGAGCTTTTCGCCGATCAACTCGTGCCCGATGTCAACGTTGCCCGTTGCGGTACGCTTGAGATAGCCGTGGCCGCCGCGGCCCGAGATGCCGCCAGTTCGAACGCCGCCGAGCCCATCGTGCTGCTGGCGCCGGCCGCAGCGTCTTTCGATCAGTATCCGAGCTTCGAAGCGCGTGGAGACCATTTCCGGGATATCGTCAGCGCCCTTCCCG
>CAZWCL010000320.1:0-4670 GCA_964632265.1 uncultured Hyphomicrobiaceae bacterium
GTTGATCTGCCGATCGGCGCTACGGAGGATAGGGTCGTCGGCGGCCTCGACATCGAGCAGGCGCTGCTGTTCGGAAAGAAGCAGTTCGAGCCGGGATTGTTGGCCAAGGCCAACCGAGGATTTTTGTATATTGATGAGATCAACCTGCTCGACGACCATCTCGTCGACCTTCTGCTCGACGTGGCCGCGTCCGGTGAGAACCTGGTCGAGCGGGAAGGCTTGAGCGTCCGTCATCCGGCACGCTTTGTTCTCGTTGGCAGCGGCAACCCCGAGGAGGGCGAGCTCAGACCGCAATTACTTGACCGTTTCGGGCTTTGCGTGGACGTCAAAAGTCCGAGCGAGTTGGCTTTGCGCGTTGATGCGGTGAAGCGACGCGATGCCTATGAGCGCGATAAGAACGCCTTCCACGCGGAATGGGACGGTTGCCAACAAGCGCAAAGATCCAGGATCGTGCAGGCGCAGGAGAGGCTCGAGGATGTCGTGGTAGGCGACGATAGCATTGAATTCGCAGCGAAGCTTTGCATGGCGCTCGGCACGGACGGCCTGCGCGGCGAGCTGACCATGATCCGGGCGGCGCGTAGCCTTGCCGCGCTTGAGGGTGACCTGGCCGTCAATAGCCATCATATCAACCGGGTGGCTTCAATGACCCTTGCTCATCGTTTGCGAAAAGACCCGCTCGATGATGCGAGTTCCAGTTCGCGGATTGATCGCGCGATCGATGAAGTGCTCGCCTGATGACGTCGGCGCCCACGAAAGCGACGACCGGCTGGGAGCTTGCGGAGCGCACGGCTGCGATTTGCGCGGTGGCGCCGATTGCCCTCGGTGGGTGCGTTGTGCGCGCCGGACCAGGACCGGTTCGCGATGCGTGGGTGGATTTGTTTGTTTCGCTGCTGCCGGAAGGGGCGCCCATCGTACGGCTTCCGATGAACGTCGGACCGGAACGCCTGCTTGGCGACATCGACATTGCCGCAACGTTGGCGCGGCGGGCAGTCGTGCCGCAGCGGGGGCTGCTGACTGCGGCCCATGGCGGGGCGATCATCCTGCCGAGCGCCGAGCAGGTGGAAACGCAGGTCGCAAACGGCATTTGCAGCTGCGTTGATACAGGTATCTTGCGCGTTGAAAACGATGGCTTCAGCGCAGTCCAGCCGGCCCGGTTCAGCATTGTTGCTTTCGATGAGAGCCACGAAGAACAAGGCGGCATTGCGCAGGCGCTTTCTGATCGGCTTGCCTTCGGGATTGACCTGTCGACAATATCTTACCGCGATCTAGGAGGCGCGTTTGTCGATCGGGCGTGGATCGCGACGGCCCGCAGGCAATTCGATCGGGTGACGTATGATGAGCGGGTCGCGGCGGCGATTTGCGAAGCGACGATTTCTGTCGGCATTCGCTCCGGCCGCGTCGACCTCCTCGTGTTGCGCTGTGCTTGCGCAATAGCGGCGTTGGAAGGGCGGACCTCAGTATCGGACAGCGATACGGTCGAGGCGGCAAGCTTGGTCCTGGGACATCGCGGCATCACGTTGCCGCCGCCGCAGCAGGAGGAGGCACATGAAGAGGCGCCGGACGAGCAGGCCGACGACCGCCCGCCATCACCGACGGAGCAGCAATCGTCAGATCTGGACGAACAGGCATCGAAGCTCGACCGGAGCGACCTCGCCGAGCTGATCGTGGACAGCGTTCGGCATCAATCAATCGACAGGGGGCTTCTCGATCACGCGCAGCGGGGGCCTCGAACTCCACCTAAGAGTATGGCGGCGGGCAGCGGACCAACCCGTCAGATTGGGAAAGTGCGCGGCAAGCCATCGGGCGTTCGCCGATTGTCCGCCTCCGACGGGGGGCGGATCAATCTTTTGGCGACCCTGCGCGCGGCGGCGCCCTGGCAGCGGGTTCGCCGCGACGCTCTTGCGCGGCAAGGCCCTCTCAAGGCTCGTTCAGCGGCATTGATTGTTCATCGTGATGATCTCCGCGCGACGCGCTACGAGCAGTCACCGGGTTCGACGATTTTGTTTCTCGTCGATGCCTCCGGCTCTACCGCTCTCGGTCGGCTTGCCGAGGCCAAGGGGGCTGTCGAGATGTCATTGTCGGAATCTTACAAGCGGCGTGATCAGGTCGCACTCATCAGTTTCCGAGGCACGCAGGCAGAGCTTAATCTCACGCCAACGAGATCGCTGGTTCGCGCCAAGAAGGCTCTCGCTGCTCTTCCGGGGGGTGGTGCTACCCCCTTGGCCACCGGACTGCAGCGCGCGTTCGCGGTCGGCCGCACGGTTGAGGCTGAAGGTCGTCTCCCGGTGCTTGTCTTGATTACCGACGGCCGCCCCAACATCGACATGGCCGGACAGCCTGATCGTGCTGCCGCCAAGAGCGACGCGCTCAAGATTGCGAACCGGATCTCTATGCAGAATTGGGCCGCGCTGGTATTCGATGCTTCCACCCGCCCCACTGAACAAACCCGTGAGCTTGCCCAAACGCTTGGCGCCGAGTACCGCCATCTGCCCTACATTACCTCTCAGACCGTCGCCGATGCCGTCAAATCTACGATGCGCGAGATCGCGAAAGATCCATGAGCGGTGATTTGTGCTGGCAGCGCGATGGCGCTAATTGGCCCAACCATGAGGCCAGCGGGTTCGTCCGGGTCGGTAATCTCACATGGCACGTCCAGCGCATGGGCACCGGTTCTCCTCTCCTTTTGATTCACGGAACAGGTGCGTCGACCCACTCATGGCGCGCAATGCTTCCCCTGCTTGCAAAAAAGTTCGACGTCGTCGCTATCGACCTTCCCGGACATGGCTTCACGACAGGAGAGACCTCCCGTGACCTATCTCTCGATGGCATGGCGTCGGCGCTGGCAAGGCTTTTGGCCGTGCTGGAGATCGAACCCCGCTACGGCGTCGGCCACTCTGCAGGCGCCGCTGTGCTCGTTCGCATGTGCCAGACGCAAAGGCTTGCGCCTAGGTCGCTCGTTGCCTTGAACGGTGCCATGTTGCCGTTCCCGGGAATGGCCGGCAAGCTCTTTCCGGCGCTGGCACAGGTGCTCTACCTCAATCCCGTCGTGCCGCGTTTATTGTCCTGGCGGGCGCAGAAAGAACAAAACGTCCGCAGGCTTCTCGAGGGTATGGGCTCGTCGATTGATGAGGAGGGAGTGCAACTTTATACGCGATTGTTTCGAAGCACCCGCCATACGCGAAGCACGATGAGGATGATGGCTTATTGGGACTTGAACGGATTGGCCGCTGGCCTTGGCGACCTCCGGCCCCACCTGCTGCTCGTTGCTGGCAGCAACGATCGGGCTATTCCGGCGGAAAAAAGTTTCGAGGTAAAAGATATGTTGAAATCTGCCCGCGTTATCGTCGTTAGGGGCGGCGGCCATTTGCTTCATGAGGAGCGCCCCGAGTACATTTCGGAAATCATCATCGGAGAGCTTTGCAGCGGTGCGGGAACCAGCGCACCGGACCGGGTGATGAAATGAGCCTGCCGTCATTCCATCCGCAACGGTTCGAATTGAATGACGAGGTTCATGCGCGGCCTTCTCAGCCGCTCCAGACACCAGGCCGGCTTTCCTATATTGTCGTCATCGCAGGACAGGCCGAGCGCGAGAAAGCGATCGCGCAAATCCGAGAACTTTGCGTCGGCTCCAACGCAGTGCCACCGGAACCGCAATCGATCTATTCCAGCCTGAACCTTGGCAGCTTTCGCCTGACATGGGAGCGCCACGCCGAATTCATGCGCTATACGTTTGCTGTTCCAGGCGCACCCGACAAACCATTTGACGAACCCGCTATAAGCGCCGTGCCCGCGGACTGGGTTGCCGCTATCCCCGGCCAAGTCATCGTCGCCGCCCACGTCGCCGTGGTCAGGCGCCCGAAATCCAAACTCGACATCGGTGGCCTGTCCCGGGAGCATTTCGATGCCCAGATGTTGATCGGCTCGGAGTTGTTGAGTACAGCCGCGACCGCGTTTACTGATTTCCGTATTCACGGTGATGGCTTCAGCCGGGTTCTGGTCCAGGACCGGTCCATGACCGAGTGGCAGGCCGGCCGGATCGTTCAGCGGATTCTTGAAATCGACACGTACCGGGTGATGGCCCTGCTCGCATTGCCGATGGCCCGCGAACTCGCGCCGCGCCTGTCACAGCATGAGCGCGAACTCAGCCAGATTACGTCCGCGATGGTTAATGCCAATGAGGCTGACGAAGCCGTCCTTCTCGACCGCCTCTCGAAGTTGCAGGCGGCCATCGAGGATCGCCACTCAGATACGCATTATCGGTTCAGCGCCGCGAGCGCATATTACGACATCGTTCAAACACGCATTTCGGATTTGCGCGAGCAGCGCATCGAAGGATTGCAGACCTTCGAAGAATTCACGGAACGCCGGCTTGCGCCGGCAATGAACACCTGCCGTGCCGTTTCGCATCGCCAGGTAGCGTTGGCCGAGCGCGTCGCCCGCGCAACGCAACTCCTGTCGACGAGGGTCGACTTGACGAGAGAGCGTCATAGCCAGTCCGTGCTGGAGACCATGAACGAGCGCGCCGCTCTGCAGCTCCGCCTGCAAGAGACCGTCGAAGGATTGTCGGTTGCTGCCGTAACCTACTACCTGGTCGGATTGATATTTTACGCCGCGAAAGCGGTGGAGGCGTTTGGCGTCGGCCTCGATCCGAGCATCGTCGCCGGCCTGAG
>CAZWCL010000321.1:0-4664 GCA_964632265.1 uncultured Hyphomicrobiaceae bacterium
TTCACGCACAAACCGCACAGGCAGGATACGCAGCCCTTCCTGGAACGCCTCCGTCACGCCATGCACCTTCTGTGATCCCGGCGCCGCGCCGCCCATGTCGACCTGGTGCGCCGAGCAGCACACGAAACCAACGAGTTGGGCTTCGAGAAACACCGGCATGATCTGATAGGTGTCCGGAAAATGGCCGGCGCCGATGAAGCTGTCGTTCACCAGGATCGAATCGCCGGGTTTTAATGATTCAGCTGGAAAGTAACGCAGAACATGCTTGGCCATGAACGGCATTGATCCGAGGTGGCCCGGGCTGAAATTGCCCTGTGCGATCATGACCGCGTCCTTGTCGAACAACGCCGTCGCGAAGTCATCACCTTCGCGCACTCCTTCCGAGAACGCCGTGTTGCGCAACGTGACGCCGAGTTCCTCGGCGATGGAGAGCACCGTGTTCCAGATCACGGTGAGGGTGATCGGGTCGACTGTCGTTGTCGCGGCCGAATCATTACCCGAGAAGGTGGAGGTCATGCGGATGCTCCCGTCCCAATGTCGATGATGATATGTCCTTCCGCACTCATGCGCGCCGTATCACCCGGCGGCACGACAATCGTACAGTGCGGGTCATTGATGATGCAGGGTCCAGCGATCACCGCCTCAGCCTCAAATTCCGTTCGTTCGAGGACACGGGTGTCGACCAGGCCACCGGCTTCCGGAAACCAAGCCGGCCGGGTGGCGACTTCCGATGTAGCGTTCGCCCCGTCGCTGGCCATCCCAACCGCGCCGCCTGCCTGTCGTGGCCGGGTGGCGACGAGCGTCCAGTCGACACCCTCGACTGCACCGTCTTCATCGAGGAACTTGTTCTTGCGCAGGTAGGTCGTGCGGAACGCTTCGATGACCTTGTCGCCATAATCCGCGTCGATCGGCCCCGGCGGTAGATCGACATGGATCTCGAAACCCTGTCCGGCATAGCGCATCTGTGCATAGCGCGACCACTCGGGCGTCGGCCCCTCGTCGAGACGGCCAAGTTCAGCCAGCACCTGACGTTCGAGATCGGCGTAGAGCGAGACGATCGCCTCGACCGCGCCGGACTGGTCGAGCCGCAGCACGCGAGTCGCTGTTACATCGATGCGCGGCGTTGCCTCCAGGAGCCCGATTGCCGAGCCGACGCCTGCGCCGTTGGGCACGATCACTTGCGGTACCCCTACACGCCGTGCAAGGCGCGCGGCGTGTAGGGGCCCGGCACCGCCGAAGGCAACCATGGCGTAGTGGCGCGGATCGCGACCCCGCTCGACAGACACGAGGCGCAGCGCATTCTCCATGTTGGTGGTCGCGATCAAGTGCACACCCCAGGCCGCCTCGATGGGTGAGATCCCGAGCGGACGTGCAATCTCCTTATCGATCCCGGCGCCGGCCAACTCGAGGTCGAGTTGCATGGTGCCGGCATTGAAGCGCGCGGGTGACAGGTAGCCAAGTACAAGGTTGGCATCCGTAATCGTCGGCTTGTCTCCGCCCTTGCCGTAACAAATCGGCCCGGGTTCGGCGCCGGCGCTGTCGGGGCCAACGACGATCATACCTTTTTCGACACGGGCGACACTGCCGCCTCCGGCGCCGATCTCGAGCATCTCGATCGCTGGCACGTTGAGTGGCAGGCCACTGCCGCGGCGGCTGCGCACGAGGTCGATCTCGAAGGTCGGCATAATCGCGGGCGTTCCATTATCGATCGCGCCGAGCTTCGCCGTCGTCCCACCCATGTCGAATGTCACGATGTGGTCATGCCCGATCGCGCGGCCGACCTCCGCGCACATCAGAATGCCGGCCGCAGGGCCAGATTCTATGATACGCACCGGAAACTCGCGGGCTATTTCCGGGGAAACAAGTCCGCCATTCGACTGCATGATCTGCAAGCTCCGGCGGCAGTCGAGCTGCGCCAGAGCGTTCTCGAGGCGCTCGAGATAGCGGTCCACCATCGCCATGACGTAGGCATTGGTGACGACCGTGCTGGTGCGCTCGTACTCGCGGAACTTGGACGAAACCTCCGACGAGATCGAAACGGCAATATCCGGCGTCCGCTCCCGAATGCGCTCACGGATGGCGCGCTCGTGTTCGCCGTTGGCGTAAGCGTGCAGCAACGCGATGGCGACGGTTTGCCGTTCGGCCGCGATCATTGCATCGATCGCGCGGTCGACGCTTTCCATGTCGAGGGCCGTGACGACCGAGCCGTCGGCGGCCAAGCGTTCGCGCACCTCTGCGATATGCCGGCGCGGGACCAGTGGCTTTGGTTTGTCGATGTAGAGATCGTACGTCTCGTAGCGCTTCTGGCGCCCGATGATCAGAACGTCACGGAAGCCTTCCGTGGTTATCAACCCGGTCGCGGCGCCTTTGCGCTCAAGCACGGCGTTGGTCGCAACCGTCGTCGCATGCAGCATGGCAGTGACATCCTGGCCATCGCGGCTGGCGTCCTGCAGGAGGGCGGTCAGCCCTTCGAGAACCGCGACGCTTGGATCCTGCGGCGTCGTGGGTACCTTGCGAGACAGGGTCCGTCCCGCTTGCATGTCGTGGAGCACGAAGTCGGTAAATGTGCCGCCGATGTCGAATGCGATGCGAATCATGTGCGCCTCGGTCTGTTCCGTGTCATGGCCATCTGACTGCTGCTCCCTCTCCGTCTGGTGCCTTATCGGACTGTCACACGCCCTCTGCCGTGGCAGGCGGTACGAAACCGTTACGTTACGTCATGAAAAGCACCTTCAGGCGCACCTTGAGCGCTTCCCGGATGTTGCTGCGCGCGGCCTGCTCGGCGGCTTCGGCATCCCGCCGTTCGATGGCGTCGACCACCTCGGTATTCTCGGCAAGTTCGCTTTGCCAGCGGCCCTTTATGGTGAACGTGGTGCCTTTTAGGAGCGCAAGTGTGTCGTTGAAGTTGTTCAGCGTTTCACTGAGGTAACTGTTATGCGCCGCCTCATGGACGGTCGCATGAAACATCCGGTTGATGTGCGCGAGTTTACCGGCGTCGGGTGCCGCCTTCGAGAAGGCCGCGAGAACGTCGCGCATGCCTGCGATATCGACCGGTCCCGCACGCAGCGCCGCCATTCGGGCGGCCGCGCCTTCGAGTATTTCCCGTGTCGCGTAGAGATCGATCACCTGCTGGCGGCCGAGTTCGGCGACGATCAGGCTGCGGCCCGGAGCGTGCTGCAGGAGGCCGCGCGCCTGAAGCTGGTGCAGCGCCTGGCGAAGTGGCGTGCGGCTGATGCCGAGGCGCTTTGCGATCTCGTCTTCCCGGATACGATCACCAGGCTGCAAGGTCTGCTCGCGAATTGCGGCCAGTAGCCTTTCATACGCAAATTGCGCGCGCGACTTGTTGCGGAAGTCGGGTAGTTCGACGTCTTGCATCTGGGCTATCGCGTCTTCCGCTTCCGCCATCGGTCTCCGCCGCTTCTCAGAATGTCCGGCCTTGCCGTGTACGAGCGTATACAATAGTGTTCGAAGGGTCCAGTTCCGCCGCCTGCGAGCCGCTAACGTGTCCGGTCAATGCAGGGAAACCTCCCATTCGAAGGCGGCGGATCGTGCCGGCGGCGATCCACGACAATGCCCTTCGACATTGCCGAATACCTGCTTGTTCAGGAGAGGAAACCAGTATGCGCCAAATACCCAACAGCCTGCATTCGCTCGATGTCGCAAGCCTCGTCCACCCCCAGTCGAACCTGCGCGGGCATCTCGACAAGGGGCCGACAATCATTAATAACGGCAAGGGGATCTACGTTTACGACGAAGACGGAACGCAATATCTCGAAGCCGCCGCCGGCCTGTGGTGTGCCTCTCTGGGTTTCGGCGTCGAGCGTTTGGCCAAGGTCGCATACGACCAGATGTGCAAGGTCGGCTACTATCATATTTACCGCGACGCCTCGAACGAGAGCGCGATCGAATTGGCCGCCAAGCTGCTCGAGATCGCACCGGTGCCGATGTCGAAGGTGTTCTTCCAGTGTTCAGGGTCAGAGGCCAACGACACCGCCGTCAAGCTGGTCTGGTATTACTGGCACGCCAACGACAAGCCGGAGCGGCGCAAGATCATCGGGCGCAAGATGGCGTATCACGGCTCGACCTGCGCTGCGGCCAGCATTTCCGGCAAGCCGGACATGCACCAGGAGTCCGGCCTTCCTTTCGATGCCTTCAAGCACACCGAATTTCCAAACTACTACCGCAACCAGCTTCCCGGCGAGACCGAGGAACAGTTTTCCGAGCGCATGGCCCAGGCGCTGGAGGACCTGATTATTGCGGAAGGACCCGAGACGGTCGCGGCCTTCTGGGCCGAACCGGTGATGGGCGCAGGCGGTGCCGTGCTGCCACCCGACGGATACTTCGAGAAGATCCAGGCGGTTCTGCGCAAATACGACATCCTGTTCGTAGCCGACGAAGTAATCTGCGGTTTCGGGCGGACTGGCAACATGTGGGGCAGCCAGACCTACAACCTCGAACCCGACATGATTTCATGCGCCAAGGGACTTTCCGCCGGCCTCCAGCCGGTCTCCGCGCTTCTCATGAACGAGCGCATGTTCCAGGCGTTGATGACCGAGAGCGACAAGGTCGGCCATTTCGCGCACGGCTTCACCTACGGCGGGCATCCCGTAACGACGGCGGTGGCGCTGGAGACACTCAGGATTTATGAGGAAATGGATGTGGTC
>CAZWCL010000322.1:0-4657 GCA_964632265.1 uncultured Hyphomicrobiaceae bacterium
AGCCGTCGCTCTCGAAAAAAATCATCGCGGCGCTCCATTGCCCGAATGACGGGGCAAGCGACCATACCGCCGTGACCAACGCGTTCGCCGACGCGGCGCGGCGAGCCGGCGCGGTCATTTCAGAAGATACGCGGGCGGCATCGATCGAATTCTCCGGCGGTCTCGCCGAGGCTGTGATTACCGATGGCGGCGAACGTATTGCCGTTGGCGAACGCCTTTTCATACTCGCCAACGCCGGTGTCGAAGCGCTGGTCGGGGAGCGCGTGGCCCTACCGCTCTGGAGCCGGACTTTCCAGGTCATGGTCACGTCGCCAGTGGCCGGGCCAAAACTCGGCCATCTGATCGGACATGCAAGCCGCACGCTGGCGCTCAAGGCAGAGGATGGCGGTCGCATCATGATTTCCGGCGGGTTGCCGGGGTTCTGGGATGCGCGAGCTGAACGCGGCACGGCGTTGCCGGCATCGATGTCGGCCAACCTCGCCGATGCTGCCGCCGTGATGCCAGCGCTCGATGGCATCGACATCGAACTGGCTGATGCCGATCATCTCGAGTCTTCGACGATTGACGGCATCCCCGTGATCGATACGCTGCCCGGGGCTGAAAACACGCTTTATGCCGCCGGCTGGTGCGGCCACGGATGGGCAATTGCACCGGCACTGTCGCAGATGATGGCTGACTGGGGGCGGAGCGGCGAATTGGACCCGCATCTTAAGCCGTTCGCCCAGGCGCGCTTCGCGCCATGATCGCTCTGATGAATTGCGAGTGTCATGACAACGCCAGATGACAAAAAAAAGTGCGGTTCGCAGCAGCCGCGGCCCGGTCGGCCGTGGCTGGTACAGGTCCTGACGATCCTACCGGAGATGTTTCCGGGCGCTCTCGGGCATTCCGTTGTGGGGACGGCGCAAGAAAACGGTATCTGGTCGCTCGAGACGATCGACGTCAGGGACTTTGGAATTGGACGGCACCGAAACGTCGATGACACGCCGGCCGGGGGCGGCGCCGGCATGGTCATGCGCGCGGACGTCGTAGGGGCTGCGATCGATGATGCGCGGGCTCGCGCGCCCGACCTCAAAGGCATCTATCTTTCGCCGCGCGGCCGGCCGCTCACGCAGGCAATGGTTCGCGCGTATGCGGCCGAGCCCGGTCTCATGATGCTTGCCGGGCGGTTTGAGGGGGTCGATCAACGCGTGATCGATGCACGAGACCTCGAAGAGGTATCCATCGGTGACTATGTGCTCTCCGGCGGCGAAATCGCGGCGATGGCGGTCGCCGACGCCGCCGTCCGGCTGCTGCCCGGTGTGCTCGGTGCACAATCGTCCCTCGCGGAGGAGAGCTTCGAGGCGGGTTTGCTCGAATACCCGCAGTTTACGCGACCGCGCGAGTGGGAAGGGCGTCAGATACCGGACGTTTTGGTTTCAGGCGATCACGCGCGGATTGCGGCGTGGCGGCGCGCCGAGGCACATGCGGTGACGCGGCGCCGCCGGCCGGATCTCTTGCATGCCCCCCGAAACGCAGGGCCGTCGCGGTCATGACCGAGGATCCGTAGCGGCGGTGAAATGAGATGCCGCGCCAGCGTTCAGGCTAATCGGCCCTCGACAGACGACCAGGTTTCGGGTATTGAGCCGCTTTCGGATTCCCAGACATGGGTTGCATGAGCCTGCCGTGCCCGACGGGCCGCCAAATCGGCGTTTCCCTTCGGTTTGCGCTTCTATATGCGCCGGCGCGCGCTCCTCTGCCGTGGTGCGACAAGGACATGAGAAAAAATGAACATCATAGAAACGCTCGAAACCGAGCAGATGCAGCGTATATCCACCAAACGTGCGATTCCCGAGTTCAGTCCCGGGGACACCGTGCGCGTGATGGTCAGGGTGGTCGAAGGCCGCAACACGCGCAACCAAGCCTATGAGGGCGTGGTCATCGCGCGCTCCGGCAGCGGTATAAATGAAAACTTTACCGTGCGTAAAATCTCTTACGGCGAAGGCGTGGAACGGGTCTTCCCGGTGTATTCCCCACAAATCACCGACATCGAAGTGGTCCGCCGCGGGAAAGTACGCCGTGCCAAGCTCTACTATCTGCGCGGCCGGCGCGGCCGTTCGGCCCGTATCACAGAACGGACGGACTCGCGGGCCAAGCGTCTCAATCAGGCGTTCAGGGGCTTCCGCCGCCCGAAGGGCGAGAAGGACGAGTTGCAGAAAATCGACGGCGTTTCGCCCGGCCTGGAGACGATGCTGAATAAGCTCAACATCATCAAGTTCGAACAGGTCGCCGCATTGACCGACGATGAAATCGCAAACCTTGACGATGTGTTGAAGCTCGACGGATCAATCGAGAAGAACGATTGGCCGGCGCAAGCCCAGCGCCTGATGGCGGAAGCCACGGTGGAAGAGGTTCCAGCAGAGGACGAGGCGGCTGGCGATGATGCGGCCGCCGCTGACGGTACGGCGCAGGACGGCGAGACCAAATCTTAATTTGCCGACCGAACATTGATTTCGAACGGTTTCGTACGCCGTTACACGCTATTGAAAAGCCCGGACAACGTCCGGGCTTTTATCGTGTGAACCAGGTTGCGGGCGCAGGCGGATTGCACAATGGCACGGCGGCCGCTACATCAAGGTTAGGCCCGGCCCGCCTGACGCATGGGAGTTGCCAAGAAGATGTCCGATCTCGAATTCGCAGCGAGCGAAGCCCACGAAAGCGGTATTCCGATACATGGGGCGGAAGGTTTTGCGGGCATGCGCAAGGCCGGCCAACTCGCAGCGCAGGCGCTCGACGTGCTTGTGGGGCACGTCCGGCCCGGAGTGACGACCGCCGCGCTGGACCGCATTGCCTTTGAGTTCGCCATGGATCACGGCGCCGTCCCGGCGACGTTGAATTACAGAGGTTACAAGTATTCCATCTGCACATCAGTCAATCATGTCGTGTGTCACGGCATGCCCAACCCGAAACCATTGCGCGAAGGCGACATCGTCAACATCGATATCACGTTGATCGTCGACGGTTGGCATGGCGACACGAGCCGGATGTACAATGTCGGCAGGATCAACCGCAAAGCTGAACGCCTTATCGAAGTGACTCACCACTCGCTCCAACTCGGCATCGAGGCAATCAAGCCGGGCCGAACGACCGCTGATATCGGCGCTGCGATCCAGGAGTTCGCCGAAGCCGAGCGCTACAGCGTGGTGGAAGATTTCTGCGGACACGGCGTCGGGCTCGCATTCCATGAAAGACCGAATATCCTGCACTATGCGGTAAGCCGGAAAAAAGATCGCACCGAAGTGCTCCGCCCAAAGGGCGTGCCGCTTATGCCTGGCATGATTTTCACCGTCGAGCCGATGCTCAATCTTGGCAAACCCGATGTGCTTGTGAAAAGTGATGGCTGGACGGCGGTGACCCGAGACAAACAACTCTCCGCGCAGTTCGAACACACAGTGGGCGTTACAGAAGACGGTTGTGAAGTTTTCACGTATTCGCCGGCGGGATTTCATGCGCCGCCCTACCAAGGCGCCTAGATACCGACCATGCACGTGGCTTGACGACGGCCCGGGCTTGGCCCGGACCGCATGATGGATGGGGCGAGCTGGACGTGCCGAAAAAGGTGCCAGAAAAACCTGTTCCGAAACAGCCTGGCGACGAGGTCGACGCCGATGGTTTTCGCGACCTCTTTCAACGAGGCGGCAACCTTACGGTTGACCGCAAAGCGGCGGAGCACGGCGCCGCAGCCGGGGCGGATCACGAGTTGGACACGTCCGGTCTGGACCGCCCGGCAAAGCCGCGCCCGAAGGGAGGACCGCCAACCGCGGTTGACCACCGAAGCGGCCACCGTCAGCGGCTTCGAAAGCGTTTCCTCAAAGGCGGTGTCGACGGCGTTCAAGACTATGAATTGCTCGAGCTTATATTGTTTCGCGCGATCCCGCGCCGCGACGTCAAACCTCTCGCCAAATCGCTGCTCAGCCGTTTTCGCTCTTTCGCCGAGGTGATACATGCCCCGGAGCATCTATTGCGCGAAGTCGATCAGGTGAGCGACGCCGTCGTGGCAGAGATTAAGATCGTGCGTGCCGCCGCGCTCCACATGATGCGCACCGAGGTCATCGAGCAACCGGTTCTGTCGTCGTGGAATGAGGTGTTGCACTACTGCCGCGCCGCCATGGGCTATGACACACGCGAGCAGTTTCGTATTCTGTTTCTCGACAAAAAAAACAAACTCATAGCCGACGAGGTGCAGGGGCAGGGCACGGTCGACCATACACCCGTCTACATTCGTGAAGTCGTCAAGCGAGCGCTTGAACTGTCGTCGACGGCGCTCATCCTCGTGCATAATCATCCCTCGGGCGATACGCGGCCATCCCGGGCGGATATCGATATGACGCGCATGATCCAGTCGGCAGCATTACCTCTGGGGATAACGCTGCATGATCATATTATCGTGGGTCGTGGCGTTCATACGAGTTTCAGAAGCGAGGGGCTGCTATAATCCCGCGGCCGGGCCAGAACCTTTGGGCCGCCTGTCGCAATGTACCGCACGAACAGCGCGCATTGGTGCATTGACCGGCGGACGGTTCAAGCTCCAAGTTTATCCTGAATGTCCAGGCGGCCCGCACACCACCCGCCTACTCTATCCACTATTGACCCGGATGCGACCACCATGAGCACGACCCAA
>CAZWCL010000323.1:0-4651 GCA_964632265.1 uncultured Hyphomicrobiaceae bacterium
CCGATGGGAACGCCGAGAACCACACATAAGAACGTACAAACCGCGATGATCGACAGCGTTTGGATCGCGTACGTGTAATGATCGATGAACGCCATGAACCCGAAACAGATGGCGACGAACAGCGTAATCATCGCCGAGCGTGACACGTAGTATGTCAGCACCAACAAGAGCGGAATGATCACGAACCACGGCGTCGCATTGAAGAAATAGAGCGAGCCATCTAGTAACCAACTCAGCGGTTGCGTGACCGGATCGAGCACCACTTTCAGGCCGTCCTTGATATCGAGGAAGCCTTGCTCCACGCCTGCCGTCATATCGCGCGTCCGGCCGATCTGGCCACACGCCTGATTGAGGTTGTCGAGCGACGGGAATGGCAAGTCCCACCAGCTCTGCGCTTCACCGCCAGTTCCCCGGCTTTTCGCCAGCAACTGATCCATGGTCATGGGTCCCTCGGTCTTACTCCCATCGCACCATTCGCGCAGACCAAGCGTGTTGAACAAACCGTCGTAAAAAGCCATCCGTCTCCCCCTCAAGCCATATGGCCGGGTACGTTGCGATATCCGTCTTGACCCCGGTCAACGAGTAGGCCGGGGTCTCAACGAAGCGGAGCAGCGGGGCGTTTGCACCGCATGCTCCAGTTTCAGCGAATGCGAGCAAATCGCAATAGAAAGCCTGCCCCATAGTTTAAGAGTAGCGGTGCCACAATGACAGACTATGGCAACACCCACCAAGCTTAAAACGAAGAATTACTTCAAAAGCCCCGATAGCTTCTTCTTCGCGTCTTCATTGATCCAGTCCTTCCAAACATCCTTATACGTATTCAGGAAGTGGACCGCCGCTTCTTCACCCGAAGCCTTATTTTCTTCTTTCCAGGCAAGGACTTTGCCCATCTGCTTGTTCGTAAACGAGACGTTCTTCATGAGATCCACGATCTCAGGTTCACGCTTAGCAAAGTCCTTCGTGACTACGGTGGCTATCGGAGACGGCGGGAATTGCGAAATACCGTCCTTCTCACACTTGGCATCCGAGTTACACTTGTGGATCTCTTCATCCACAGGTCCGATATCGACGCGCACCATCGGATACTTGCCCAAGATTGCGGTCGGCTCCCAGTAATAGCCGAACCAGGGCTTTTTATCGGAAAATGCGGAAGCAATCGACGTTGCCAGCGTTTCACCCGAACCATGCACGAAGACCTTGAGCCCTACCTTCTCGATTTCATGCGCGTTCGCGAGTGAGCGGCTGGTGATCTTGCAGTTCCAGCCCTCAGGACACTGGTTGAACATGCCCCCAACGAGTTCCGGATTCTTTTTGATGCCTTCGATTGTCTTCAGTTCCGGATGCTTTTCAGCGAGATACTGTGGAATATACCAGCCCTCGATGCCGCCATCAGAAAGCACGCGGCCGAGATCCAGCACCTTGCCTTCTTTCAATAAAGGACGGACGGCTGCGGCGCCGTTCAACCAGAGTTCCGTAACGATATCGGGCTTGCCCGTCTCCGAAAGCGACTTGACTGCCGTCACGGTCGCGGACGGCACGACAGTGACTTTACAACCGTAACCCTGCTCCATAAGAAACTTGGAAACGCCGGTGACAACGGCGCCCGACGGCCAGTTCATTTCGGTGATCGTGACCTCACCACACTCGGCTGAGGCCACAGACGACAACATCGTCAAACCGGCCAGAACGCCAATCGCGCCTGCAATAAACTTCTTCATTCCTACTCCTTTAAATGGTTTCTCACGCCATAAGTACGCGCCGGGGCATTGACGGAGAGACGCACGAGGCTGTGGAAGGCGGCGGCTGAAATCGATCAACCGTGACCGCCGCGTCCAAAGAAAGGCCGCAAGAGCGTTGCGACCAACGTTCGGCCGCGCGTGTTAAAGCTTTCGTAAACCCGACAACTCATGCGAAATGCACAATGCGTATACCGCAATCGCGCAAAACCCCTTTGATGCCTCATTCTACCGGATGAGCCCGGCGCATTTTTATTGGACGTTAGCTTAACACAACTTCTGCGCTTAATGTAAATCTCTGGCGAATTTTCACCAGCTCAAGAAACCATCGTGCGCCTACCCTGAAGATTAATCGCTCTCCAGCAGCGGGCGGCGCAGACTAATACAATCATCAAGCGCATCGAGAAAGTCATCCAACTCGCTGGCCGTCAGCGCCAGAGAAAGCGCTATAAAGCCTCGTCTCGCAATATAAAAACCCCGATCGAGAAGGTCGAGAAACAGGAGTTCCTTCGCCCGGTCGTCGCTCGCCTGCAGATCACGAACACGGCGCACCGGACCGGCCACGCCGTGGATAGTCATCAGCGATCCCGAGCCCGATGCACACATGCCAACGTCATGTCGGCTAAACACCTGATTGATCCGATCACGCACGGTTTCACCCAGTTCGTGCAACGCCAACGCTTTCTCAGCCGTGAATGCCTCGCTGAGTGCGGCGATACCAGCGTGCATCGACAGAGTATTGTTGTTGAACGTTCCGGCATGAGGCAAAGCAGCCGTCGACGAAGGATCGAAGCGTTCCATAATGTCTGCCCGCCCGCCGAAAGCACCGAAACTCATGCCCCCCCCGACCCATTTGCCGAGTGTCAGGAGATCAGGCGTAATACCAACCATGCTGTGTGCGCCGCCCCGTCCAAACCGGGACGTCATGACTTCATCAAATATGAGTTGGACGCCGCACGATGCCGTTTCCTCCCGCAACATTTCGAGAAACGCCACGTCACCCGGCACGCAGCCGCCCGAGCCGAGCATCGGCTCCACCAGCACGCATGCCAACGCGTCGGCTTCATGCCGTATGAGGTCCCGCGTCTTATCGATATCGTTGTAGACGCCCACCGCGTATGGAAATGGAGCATTAAGCGGACTGCCATTGCCCGCAAAATACATCAGCGCCCCGTGATAGCCGCCGGCAAAGACCATCACCTTGTCGCGGCCCGTCTCGTGCCGCGCAAGCGATACCGCCATCAGGTTCGCCTCGGTGCCGGAATTCGTGAATCGGACCCGCTCGATCGCCGGAAACCTTGCCGTCACCAACTCACCCAGCCGGCCTTCGGCGAGATTGTGCGCACCGAGGTTGAGTCCGACCTCCATCGCCTCGCCGATCGCTTGCCGGATCGCTGGATGCGAGTGGCCGAAAACCCCGGCCGTATACTCTCCGAGCAGGTTGAGATAACGGTGCCCGTCGGCGTCGGTAATGTAGGCGCCCTCGCCATGCGCAACGCGGATCGGGAACGGCCCGTGATAAAGCACGGTTCGTGTATTGCCGCCCGGCAGATGGCGGGCCGCCTGTTCATGCGCCGCAAAAGTTTTCGGCCGTTTCAGTCGATAGCCTTTGCGGGCATCTTCGAGCGCGGCATCGATGGATTGATTGCGCAGCATGGGCATCGCTTTCCCGTTTCCGTGAGGGTCACTTTCCAACCAAGCCTAGACCCGCAATCTCCGGGCGCCAAGCGCTGAGCCTCAAGCGTACGACCGTTGCGCGTCGGGATCAGGTAAGATTACGCCCGATATCGAGAAAACGCGCATGCCGCTGCGCCCGTACAGCATCAACGCCCATACCGTCGAACTCGCTGAGGGTCTCCTCAAGCGCTTTTCCGGTAGCTGCGATCGTCTGCGCGACGTCGCGGTGAGCCCCACCGACAGGTTCCGGCACAATCCGGTCGATCACTTTCATCTGCAGGAGATCCTGGGCCGTGATTTTCATGTTGGTTGCCGCATCGATCGCCCGTGCCGGATCCCGCCAGAGGATTGAGGCCGCAGCCTCGGGAGAGGCAACCGTATAGATCGCATGCTCGAGCATCAGCATCCGATTGGCCGACGCGATTGCGACCGCGCCGCCGGAGCCGCCTTCACCGACCACGATCGACACCATCGGAACACCGAGCTTGATGCATGCCTCCGTCGACCGCGCTATGGCTTCCGCCTGCCCGCGTTCTTCAGCGCCGATCCCGGGATACGCCCCGGCCGTGTCGACGAACGTGATCACCGGCATCTGGAACCGTTCCGCCATCTCCATCAGCCGTATCGCCTTGCGATAACCTTCCGGACGCGCCATCCCAAAATTGTGTTTGATCCGGCTTTCGGTATCAGATCCTTTTTCATGTCCGAGCACCATAACGGATCGCCCCGCAAACACCCCCATTCCCCCGATGATCGCATGATCCTCGGCGAAATAACGGTCACCCGCCAAAGGCGTGAAATCGGCAATCAATTCGTTGACGTAAGCCATGCAGTGCGGCCGGTCCGGATGCCGCGCAACTTGCGTTTTCTGCCACGGCGTCAGCTTCGCATAAGTACTCTCGAGCGCCGCCCGCGCCTTCTCCTGCAGCTTCTCGATCTCATCACCGATCGAAACCGCGGCCTCATCGCTTGATAACTTTTGCAGGTCTGCCACCTTGCTCTCGAGTTCAGCAATCGGCTTCTCGAAATCAAGATAGGTGCGGATAGCAGGACTGGTCACGGGCAGTGAGCTCTCGATACTTTTCAGATTGCTGAGACAGGCGTGTGCGTCAGGGCGCGCCATAGATTATTCGCCGACATATAAGGCCTCCGACCAGAAGCTGGCAACCGCCGGCTGCACCTCGCCATAGCCATCGATCAGCCAAATTCAGCGCGCCGCCAGTGGATGGTGATCGTTA
>CAZWCL010000324.1:0-4650 GCA_964632265.1 uncultured Hyphomicrobiaceae bacterium
CGGCCTGCAGAAATCAATTACTCGGCGTCACCAATGAAAAGATATCCTGGCGCGCCTTCAATTGACCGAGCCGTTGCTCGAGTTCCGCGCCGCGAAGTGTGCTGTCCGCCAGCCGTACGCGGTAGATCCCGCCTGGTTTCGGCCCTGCCACAATTTGCAAGTCAAGCTCATTGAGCGCCGTAGCGATCGACGCGGCGGTCGCCGCACCGGAAAATTGAACGAGTGCGAACGTGCCCTCCGCCGCCATCTGCTGACGACCTGACGCCGTCTGATAGTTCGGCGGCGCACCCCGGTCGGTGATGAGGGTTCCGATTGCAACGGCCTGCGCAAACACGACGGCACACGCTGCCGCCGCCGCCCACCTGACCGCCCCGGCAGTCGGCGCGGCAAAGAACCCGCCCACCACCGCCTTCAGCGAAGAAAACAAACCACCGGCGGCCGGCTGCGGCCCCTCGCGGCGGACATCGGCCATCAGATCATCGAGCGCCGCCGCACGCGGCATTGCGACCGCCTCGTTGCCGGCGACCGTCTCGCGGCGTTCCTCTCGGATGAGTTCGAGTTGCTGGCGCATTGCCGCGTCGCGCGCGAGATGGGCCTCGACAGCCGCACGTTCGTCCGGATCGAGCTTGCCGGTAACATACCACGGCAGCAGCATCTCGATCTCTTCGCGCTTTGAGAACGGCGCGCCATTGTCATTTGTCTCGGTCATGGTTGGTGGCTCAAATTGAAGTTGCTCACGGCCAGCCTCTGTCAACACCGGCTTCCTTCAAAATCTCGGAAAGCCGTTTTCGGGCATAAAACAGCCTCGTCTTCACGGTTGCAGGTGGCACTTCGACGATCTCGGCGATCTCAGCGACGGACTTTTCGTGATAGTAGGCAAGATCAATGATTGTGCGATGCTCATCGCTGAGCTGACCGATGCACGAGCGCAGGAGGGTCCCTTTGTCGGTCTTTTGCGCCACCATTTCAGGGTCATCGCTCTGATCGGCGATCTGCAGGGCATCGTCTTCGTTCCAATTTTCATCGCGCTTCTTGCGCAGCCGGCTGACGGCGCGATTGTGTGCGATCGACAGCATCCACGTCGCCACGGTCGATCGGCCTTCATATTTGCCAGCGCCCCGCCACACCTCGAGAAAGACTTCATTGGTCAGTTCCTCAGCAATTGCTTCGTTACGCACCCGGCGCATCGCAAAGCGAAAAACGCGCACCTGATGCCGTGCGAAAAGCGCACGCAAAGCCGCCTCATCGCGCACAGCGATGCGGCGGATCAGCTGGGAATCGTCGGCGATTTGAGTCATCACCCCGAACTCTGAGAAATGCCATTCAGCGCTGTACACTGCATCAGTCGCGCCAGTATGAATATTGGTTCATCAAAAACCGAAAAAACTTAGCTGGAGGCTAATCGGCAAGCAGCGAGACTAGCGCATGAGAGCCCGCGCGAACAGTTCTCTGCCGGTTCGAGACGCCGCAATCCGTTCGCGCCGCATCGCCAACGGATGCCAGACACTCCATATAATGTAAGTATCAGCAGCTTGCGTTGCCGCCATGGCGTGGCAGAGTAGGTCTCGGACCTGAAACGTCAGCCAGCGTCAAAGTCTGGAGCAAATCGCGTGAAACTGAACCAAGGCCGTAAACTCACCTCGATGCCAGGCCCCTCCGTGATCCCGGACCGGGTGCTGAACGCCATGCATCGAGCTATGCCGAACATCTACACTGGTGAACTGGTGGATGTATCACAAAGCTTGTTCGATGACCTGCCAGCCATCGCCCGCACGGACGGCAAGGTCTTCGTTGCAATCTCGAACGGCCACGGCGCCTGGGAAATGGCGCTGACAAATACGCTGAGCCGCGGCGAGCAGGTACTTGTTCTGGAATCGGGCCGCTTCGCCGTCGGATGGGGCGAACAGGCCCGCAAGCTCGGTTGCGAAGTGGAGATCCTTCACGCAGCGCCCCGTTCAGCCGTCGACCCGCAAGCGCTTCACGAGCGCCTTGCCGCTGATAAGGATCATGCCATCAAGGCTGTGCTCGTCGTGCAGATTGATACGGCATCCGGTGTGTGGAACGATATCGCCGCCCTGCGCGAGGCCATGGATGCCGCACGCCATCCGGCACTGTTGATGGTCGATTGCATCGCATCGCTCGGCTGCGTGGAGTATCTGATGGACGCCTGGCGCATCGACGTGACCGTCGGCGGCAGCCAGAAGGGCCTCATGGTGCCGCCAGGCCTTGGCATCGTCTGGGCGAGCGACAAGGCGATCGAAGCACACAAGGTGGCGAACCTGCGCACTTCCTATTGGGATTGGACCGCGCGCATGGACGAGAGTTACCACTACTTGCGATATGCGGGGACAGCTCCGATCCAGCACATTTACGGGATGCGCGAAGCGTTGGACATGATCCGCGAAGAAGGGCTCGAAGCGATTTGGGCACGCCATGCAATATTCGCGGAAGCCGTTCGCGCCGCGGTGGATATTTGGGCGGCCCCCGACGGTCTCGAGTTCAATATTATTGATCCGGCGCAACGGTCGAATTCGACGACAACGATCCTCACTAACCGGATCGACGCCAGCCGCCTCCACGAGCTGTGCGAAACCGGCGCCGGCCTGACATTGGGCGTCGGCCTGGGAGAACTCTCCGACAGCACCTTCCGCATCGGTCACATGGGCCACATGAACCCGCCATCCGTCCTCGGCACTCTCGGCACTGTTGAAGCGGCCCTTGGTGCGATGAACGCGGCAACGGGCGGCTCGGGCGTTGCCGCTGCAGCAAAGGTCATCGCAGAAGAGCTCAGCTCATGACCGGGTTCTCCCTGGCTCAGGCAGCCGATGCCAACGGCGAAGCCCGGTCGCTGGCCTTGGCCTGCGCGCGTGACCTGCAGAACGCCGGCGATCACACGCTCGGTTTCGTCTATGCAACGAGCCAGCTGGCGCAGGACTTTGAGAGTATTATCGAGACATTGAAAAGCGAGACCGGTGTCGAGACATGGGTTGGCACCGTAGGTCATGGCATCTGCGCGACCGGCGCGGAATACTTCGGAATACCCGCCATCGTCGCCATGACGGGAACCTTCACGCACGATGAATTTCAGTTGATTTCGACCCAGCTCAAGCCCGACGAGATAACTGCGCCATCCCCCGCACCGAACGGCCTGCCATTTGCCGCCGCTTTAGGCGTTGTCCACGCTGATCCGCGCAATGACGATATTTCGGAAATCGTCTCCGCCTACGCCGAGACGTCAGGCGCCTACCTGGTTGGTGGCTTGACCTCGGCGGATGATGCTTTCGTCCAGACCGCAGGCACGGGTGGCGTCGAGGATGGAGGCCTGTCCGGTGTGCTCATTGGGGGACGCCGGCAGGTTGGCATCGGCCTCACGCAGGGCTGTTCGCCGATCGGGCCGGTCCACAGAGTGACCGGCGCACAAGACAACGTGATAATCACACTCGATGACAAACCGGCCTTCGAGGTCTTGACCAGAGAGGCCAAGGTCGACGGCGCAGGCGACCCCAGCCGGACCCTCGCGAACGTCCAGGTCGCCCTTATGGTCGGCCGCCCCGAAAGCGGCGACTATGTCGTGCGCCATCTGGTCGGCGTCGATGCCGCCCGCGGTCTCGTTGCCATTACCGATGAAGTCGACGAGACGACGCGGGTGATGTTCGTCCGGCGCGATGCCGAGAACGCTGCCGCAGATCTCGAGCGCATGCTCGACGATATCGCCGGCCGATTGTCAGGCCCGCCGGTTGCCGGGCTCTACTTTTCCTGCCTGGCGCGCGGTCCCCAGCTTTTTGCCGACTCCGCATACGAGCCGCACGCAATTGCCAAACGCTTCGGCGACATTCCGATCGTCGGCTTCTTCGGCAATGGCGAAATATCGAGCGACCGGATCTACGCGTATACGGGCGTGCTGGTACTGTTTGAGTAATCGGGGGGCAGCCGCCAGCCGCTTGGCCGGACAGCAAGGCAGCCCTCAAGACACATCCTCGCCCGCGTCATCATCACAGTCGGCGATCAGCCACGGCCAGACGTCCGCGAACAACGCCACGACCTTGCCGACATCTGTCCGGTCGACGTTCTTGAGCGCCGCATCGATAGTGAACCAACGCCGGCGGCGCATTTCGCGTTCGGGCCATTCGTCGGCGATTTTTCCAACCCGGAGGGGAAAGTAGGTCACCGGCATACGCTCGATATGCTCATCGCTGATCTTACGGGTCACGACCGCAGTCATGGCGAAATCGGCAAGAATGTTACCACCAACACCGGCTTCTTCGAAAGCCTCGCGTTCAGCCGTCGTCACTTGTGCTTCACCATTGTTCCGTCGGCCTTTCGGGAAGACCCAACGCCCACGGGCACGCGACGTAACAAGAAGCATGCGGACGCCGTAGGGATCGGAACCAGCGGGATCGGAATTAACGACAAAGGGTATGACACCCACTCTATGCACAGCCTGCCTCCGAACTCGCCGGCGGCATCGGCGGCATCTCGTGCCACACCGCCGGCGACCTGCTCAACCTGACCGGACAGATCTTCTAAGAATCCCCCCGAGGTATTTACCATACGGCACTCACCTCACCATACGGCAATTACCATACAGCACTCATTAGAGCGGGTCCGACCTTGGTGGAATCGCTTTCGCGATTTCACTGGGGTCGGTAG
>CAZWCL010000325.1:0-4634 GCA_964632265.1 uncultured Hyphomicrobiaceae bacterium
CTTTTGGTGCAGCGAGGCGGATGATTCCGCAGGATCGTACGCCGCAGCGACCCGGAAAGAATCGCCGCCGATAATCGCCACAGCGCACAAAACGCAATGGCCACACGGTAGAAAATGCATACGCTAAACTAATCGCAGTGAATTGGAGAAAGTTGAGGCCTATGCCTGCAAGACCGGCACCCTCAACAGGCGCCGTGCCTCCACACCACTACTATTCCTGTCCGACGATCCCGGATCGTACTCGACAATCCGAAATCGACGCCCTCGACAGGAACCCCGCATTTCCTAACGAAAGGTTAACCACAGTTTTGACGGGTGCTCAACAGGGGAAAGCGGGCGGGTGCCACGCGGCGCTAACGCCTCAAAATGCCGGTGAGACACGACTTTATGACCCTCGGCGATTTCTGCGGATTGCACAATGAGTCCTGAATCACAACGGCTTGTGCACAAGCGCGGGTGACTGTGAATCTTGTTCGCAGCCCCTGTGGAATATTTTGTGAGACAGTGCGCTTGCGCGCATTTAATGGCCGTCGAGGACCTGCGAGCAGCACGGCCCGCGTTCGTGCCCGGCTGAGATAATCGCTAATTTCCAGCGCCTTGAAGGAAGCAATTAAGGCCTATTCCGATTCCAACGGTTCGTTGTTTGTGACGGTTTTGCAACTGAGCCGGGAAAGGATGAAAATTGCTTCTGTGGAGACTTCGCTGGCCGGATTTCAAGAGCGGTAGTCCCGCTCTACTCTATTATCTCCGGGGCGGTGGGCTCGGGGATGGGGGACAGTCTTGTGGCTGCTCGGCAGGCATCCAAGGACCGGCGCCATATAAGGCCGCGCGGCGACCAAGCCGCCGCCACTCAACGCGGCGGTCACGGCTTTGCAACTGCGCAATTCCAGCACAAAAAGGCCAGCGCCGAAGATGGCGCCAGCCCGTAAAAAAACCGTTTTCTCGATGGAGCTAAACCGTGCGGCGTAGCGCTTAAGCGTTGGCACCCATCGCCTTGATGCGTTGGGCGAGGCGGGAAACCTTACGGCTCGCCGCATTGGCGTGGATCACACCGTTTTGAGCCGTGCGAATGACGATCGGCTGCGCGAGCTTGAATGCGGCAGCGGCAGCCGCCTGATCGCCCGAAGCAATCGCTTCTTCGACCTGGCGAACAGCACCGCGCATGCGGCTGCGGCGGTTCTTGTTCACCGCCGTGCGGCGCTCTGTCTGGCGGGCCGCTTTCTTGGCTGACGACGTATTTGCCATCTCGGCTATTTCCTTGCGTTGAAACCGCATGCCGGCGTCGAAACCGCGCCGTGCATTGCAAACTTAATGGGTCCGTAGGAGCGCCGGCTGACCGCAGACAATGGCTCGGTTAAGGCGGCTCACAATGAAAGAGCCGTCCAGAACGGAGTCCGGACGGCCTGAATTCCTAATTGGTTCTATTCGCCAGGCGATGCGGCGTCAACTCCTACGTCGCATGAATTACCGCGTGTGGCGGCCCAGCCGGCGCGCGGCAAAGACGTACCGTGGCTTGGCTATACTCTCGGGTCAGGCCGGCCGACACCACCGCGCTGGCGGAACACGGACCGGGGCCAAACGTTACCGTCGTAATCTTTCTACGACAACAACACGCAGCCTTGGAGACCTAACCCCATGGAACTGTTACTGATTATCCTTGCCATCTTTCTCCCGCCCGTGGCGGTGCTGCTGACATGCGGCCTTTGCAAGCACTTCTGGATCAACATCTTGTTGACATTGCTTGGTTATCTGCCCGGCGTCGTGCATGCGGTTTGGTACATCAGCCGCCGTCACGCGCATGCGTAGGCGATGATGAATTCGGGACGGGAAATGGCCGAAAGACACGATCAGGCGACGCCGCTCAGAACGGCTGGCGACAGTGCGGAAGCGGCATACAAAGACCTCGCCGGCGAAATCGCCTCGCTGGATGGGGTGGCGGAGTGGATGGATTCCAAATTCTCTCTCCCCGGCACCAAAATCCGCTTCGGTCTGGACGGAATCTTCGGTCTTATTCCGGGTGTCGGCGACACGTTGACGGCCATCCCCGCCGGACACATCATCTTGACGGCGGTCCGCCTCGGCGCGCCGAAGCATGTGATCGCACGGATGCTGGTCAACCTCGGCGTCGACACCGTAGTCGGGTTCATCCCGTTGCTCGGCGATATTCTCGATATCGGCTTCAAGGGCAACAGGCGGAACGTCGAGTTGCTGCGCCGGCATTTCGGACTACCACCGCGGCGAGAACGTTGAAGCCAGCACACGGTCTGCGCGCACCGCAGGTTATCAGAACATCGCTGGAAATACACGATCGGGCGGGGCATGACCGTCCAGGAATGTCTTGATGTTGATGATGACTTTCTCGCCCATATCAATGCGTCCCTCGATTGTCGCTGAACTCATGTGAGGCAGAGCAACGACCCGGTCAGATGCGAGTAGACGCTCGTTGACGGCCGGCTCGTGCTCGAAGACATCGAGGCCAGCGCCGGCAATCGTTTCCGACTGAATGAGGCGCGCCAGTTCATTTTCATCAATCACCTCGCCGCGCGCCGTATTGACGACGTAGGCGGTCGGCTTGAGCAGCTTAAGGCGGCGAGCAGACAAGAGATGATAGGTCGCGGGCGTGTGCGGGCAATTGACCGAAATGATATCCATTCGGGCGAGCATCTGGTCGAGGCTGTCCCAATAAGTCGCGTCGAGTTCCTGCTCGGCATCCTCGCCTAGCCTGCGACGGTTGTGATAGTGGATTTGGAGGCCGAAAGCCTTGGCACGCCTGGCGACGGCCGTGCCGATCCGCCCCATGCCAATGATGCCAAGGCGCTTGCCGTAAATGCGGTGGCCCAGCATCCACGTCGGCGACCAGCCAGCCCAGGAACCGGCATTATCCTTGAGATACGCCGTACCCTCAGCCAGGCGGCGCGGCACCGCCAGAATCAGCGCCATTGTCATATCGGCGGTGTCTTCAGTGAGAACACCTGGCGTGTTGGTGACAATGACCGAACGATTGCGCGCTGTATCCAGGTCGACATTGTCGACACCGGTGCCGAAGTTGGCGATCAATTTCAGGTTAGGGCCTGCCTGTGAGAGCACCGCGCGGTCGATCCGATCCGTGACGGTTGGGACAAGGACATCCGCGACCTTGACCGCCTCGATCAATTCCGCCTGGGTCATGGGACGATCCTGAACATTGAGACGCGCGTCAAACAATTCACGCATTCGCGTTTCAACAACATCCGGCAGGCGGCGCGTTACGATGACCATTGGTTTGCGGGAAGTCGGCATGGCGTCTTTCAAATTTTCAAGAGCGATGAACGGGCGAGATGAACAGCCGAGATGAACGGTTTGGCAGCTGAGCCCCGAGAGCTGAGCGCGGCGCTCCATGACAGATACACCGCGGTTTACAAATCATAGCAAACGACACCCAGCAAAGGCTTACAAGCGGTTTGCGTGTGTTGCAAACGCCCGGCACAATACAGTCATAAGATTCGCTGGGCGAACGGTGGCGGAACGAGGGACACAAGTTGCGGGGAACCAACACGACGAGGCCGGTCGCTTTGGACCTCGCCGGACACCTTGGCAGGCGGGCCGTTATTGCTGCACTGGTGGCTGTCGTCATGGTTGGCGGCGTCTGCGGCCGAGCTGGCGCCAACGAGGACGACCAGAGCATCTACCCAAGGTTCCTGTCGCTTAAAGCCAATCCGGTCAATCTTCGCAAGGGACCCGGATTGCAGTACCCGAAATCATGGGTTTATCGCCGCGCGGGCCTGCCTGTGGAGGTGTTGCGATCTTATAGGCGCTGGCGTCAGGTCCGCGATTTCGACGGCGCCAAGGGGTGGATCTTACACACGCTCATCTCGCAAAGGCGGACGGCCCTGGTAATGCCGTGGGCGCACGCGGACCGAAGGGAAAAGGCCGACAATCGCCTCATAAGCTTACGGAAAAGAGCCAATGTCCGAGGCAGAACCGTCGCTATGCTCGAACCTGGAACACTCGTGGGTCTCAAGTCGTGCAACCGACGGTGGTGCTTGGTGAGTGTCTCAACGTTTCGCGGCTACATCGAGCAAAACAAGCTTTGGGGCGTCTATCCCGAAGAGGTCGTTCGGTAGCTGTTTGGCTCACGCCGGCTATTGGCCTGCTGGCGCAGATGGCCGGCTCCGGCAGGGGCGTCTAATTGGCTTGCGGATTTAGCGTGCGGGCGCGGCGTTCAGCGGCCAGTGCCATGAACGATAACTGAGCTACCGCCAATCCGCCCGCCACGAAAACGATATTGGCCGCCCAATCCTGGCTCGCGGCCTGTAGCTTGCCGCTCATCAGAAGCCAAACGACGGCAGCGGCGGCCACAAGGCCCTGCGCAGCGGTTGCCCAGCGTGCCAGACGGACATGGGGCTCTCCCGAAACGGGGCTTTCGGGGTCAAGGCGCTGATGCGCGAAACCTATCAGCAGGCCAGCGATCAACACCATCGCCAAACCGTATTGCCAGGCGTGTTGCCAGGCAAGGTCGGTCAGATAATAGCAGCACAACATTGCCGCGCCGCTCCAGCCCCAGACCGTTGCCAGCAACAAGGCGTAACGCGCCGACGTTTCGGCGACTGGCGAGGTGCGTGGTTTCGATGGGTCGGCGGTGGCGTCTTCTTGCG
>CAZWCL010000326.1:0-4623 GCA_964632265.1 uncultured Hyphomicrobiaceae bacterium
GAAATCGCCAGAAGGTCGGCCATAATAATGAGCATGATGCTCGGCGGAATCAGGATGCCCAGCGTGCCCGAGGCCGCAATCACACCACACGCGAGGGCATGGCTGTAGCCCTGCTTCATCATCGTTGGTAGCGCGAGCGCCGTCATCATGGTGACTGATGCGCCAATGATACCGGTCATGGCGGCGAGGATCGTGCCCATGATCGTAACGGCCAGCGCCAGAGCGCCGGGTACTCGCTTCAAGAGCACCTGCACACAGTAGAGCAGGTCGTTTGCAATGCCGGAGCGCTCCATCATGACGCCCATGAAGACGAACGCCGGGACAGCCACCAGAACAAGGTTTTCAGCTGCGCCCCCCCAGATCCGCGGCAGGAAGTTGAAGAACTCGATAAGCCTGAAAGAGTCCATAAAGTAGCCGATCAGGCCGAACGATATGGCAAGGCCACCAAGGATGAACGCCACCGGGAAGCCCGTAAAGAGCAAGCAGGCCAGTGACGCGAACATCAGGATCGGCAGGTATTCCTGCGCAAAATAGAACAGTTCCTCCCGCCCATCAGGCGTCAGAGAGGATACGTAGAGCACAAATGCCGCGAGGACCGTGAGGACGACGACGGAAACAATTATTCCAAGCCAACCCCGGCTTGTTGTCTCCTCTGGCGCGCGTTGCAGGTCTGCCATTTCTGAGAGTGTCCTTGAGCTTTTGGGTAGTTAGAGCATTCAGGCCGGTACGGATTTGCCGCGACGGACGCTGGAAGCGTATAACTGTTGCGAGGAATTTCCCGACTTTCTGCTGGATTGGTAAAGGGCATCACCCATCGAGCGATGCCCCATTCTTTTCGACAACTTACTTTATGTAGGTCGCATCCATGGCCTGGGCTTCACCCCAGATCCTGTATTCCTCGCGGAACTTGAGGTAGTCGTCAGCGATCTTCTTGAACGTCGGATCAGCCTTCGATTCCTCTTCCACGACCTCGATCCAAGCCTTTTCAAACTTGGCAAGCTCCGAATCGGGCCAGCGCTTGACGGTCACACCGTTTTCCGTCTGCATCTTGGTCAAAGCAGGCGGGTTGGTCGCTTCCGTCTCAGCCATCGTCCGCGTGACCATCGCATCGAGCGTGACACGGATGAGTGCCTGGTACGACTTCGGCAGAGCATCGTAGGCCTTTTTGTTTATCAGCATTTCAGAGCACGAGACCTGCTGATGCCAGCCCGGGAAGTAGTTGAACTTCGCGATCTGGTGGAAGCCATACTTGATGTCGGTGATCGGCATCGAGAACTCTGTTGCGTCGATCACGCCTTTCTCAAGTGCTGGATAAATATCCGCACCGGCGAGAAGCTGCGTCGAGACACCAAGCTTCTGCATAACAAGCGCGCCGAGACCGAAGAAGCGCATCTTCATGCCCTTCAAGGCTTCCGCATTCGGGATTTCCTTGCGGAACCAGCCCGAAGTTTCCGGTGAGATGCACAGGTTGTCGAACGCAATCACGCCATGGCTTGCGTAGAGTTCCTGGCGGAGCTTGTCGCCGTTGCCGAACTTTTTCCAAGCCTGAAATTCACCAAAGCGCGGGCCGAACGGCACGGCGGTGAAAAACGACACGGCCTTGCCGAGCTTGCCCGTGTGATAACCCGGTGTCGTCCAACAGGATTCGACCGAACCTTTCGATGCCGCATCAAAACACTCAAGGGCCGGCACAAGCGCACCTGGCTCTTCGAATTTGATCCTGAAATTGCGGTCCGTGATGGTTTCGACTTCTTTAGTGAACTCGACACCAGACGTGCCCAGCACCGGCACCTGTGAACCCCAGGTACTTTGCAGCTTCCAACGAACGCGCTTCTGCGCTTCACTGTCTGTCGCGGGAAGTGCCAAGATTGACGCACCCGTGAGTGCGATCATCAATGCCTTAAGGCGCATAAAACCCTCCGATCGGTTTCCTCCAAGCCTTCCATCACGGTTAACATCATGACGCATTTAAAGCGTTTCTATGATGCGCGTTAGCTGCGCTCTCTCAATTGTTTTGCGAGAGATTTAACGCAAGCCAGCTCATGCCGGGTGGAAAGCGCCCCCCGCAGGGGAGCCGTACGAAGTTTGCACGCGGTGAAATCGATGTCAAAGAGATTGATCTCGCGATTTCACCGCGTGCCTTAACGCTTAAGGCTACTCGATGTAGGTCGGCTTCATAGACTGAGCACGACCCCAAGTCCGATACTGCTTACGGAAGGCGAAGTAGTCATCGGCGATCTTCTTGAACAGCGGATCAGCCTTCGATTCTTCTTCGACGACCTCAAGCCATGCCTTCTCGAACTTGGCCAGATCTTTGTCGGGCCAGCGCATGACGTTGACACCGTTTTCCGTCTGCATCTTGTTCAGCGCGATCGGATTTTCGCCCTCGGTCTTCGCAATGACCTCCGTCACTGACGCCGTGGCGGCAACCCGGATCAAAGTCTGGTACGACTGCGGCAGCGCCTCGAACTCTTTGCGGTTCATGAGAATTTCAGAGCATGAGGTCTGCTGGTGCCAGCCCGGGAAGTAGTTGTACTTCGCGATCTGGTGGAAGCCGTACTTGCTGTCGGTGATCGGCATCGAAAATTCGGTCGCGTCAATCACGCCTTTCTCGAGCGCCGGATAAATGTCCGCACCAGCGAGCAATTGCGTCGAAACACCGAGTTTCTGCATGACCAAGGCGCCAAGACCGAAGAAGCGCATCTTCATGCCCTTCATCGCTTCGGCATTTGGCATTTCCTTGCGGAACCAGCCCGACGTTTCCGGCGAGTGGCAAAGCATGTCGTAAGCGATTACGCCGTGTTGCTTGTAAAGGTCATCGCGCAGCTTGTTGCCGTTACCGACGCGCTTCCAAGCCTGGAATTCCGGCATCGCAGGGCCAAATGGAACAGCCGTAAAGAACGAAACGGCCTTGCCGAGCTTGCCCGTGTGGTAACCAGGTGTCGTCCAGCAGGCTTCGACCGAGCCTTTGGAGGCTGCGTCAAAGCATTCGAGTGCCGGCACGAGCGCGCCCGGCTCTTCGAATTTGATCCTGAATTTCCTGTCGGTGATCTCGGCAATGTTCTTTGTGAACTCGACGCCGGACGTGCCAAGAGCGGGCACCTGGGAGCCCCACGTACTTTGCAACTTCCAACGGACGCGCTTTTGCGCCGAGGCGTCCATCACCGGTATTGCCACAGAGGCAATCACGGTGAGAGCTATTAGTGATGAGATCCGCACTAGCATCCTCCAGTTATTTTAGTTTGATTTGGCCTAGTCGCCGGCTATGCCGCGCAGGAACCAGCCTTTGGACTTCCCAGCATCGACACCGAGCTCTGCGCCGGAGAACTCTTCACCGCGTCACCCGACAAGACCGACGCGCTGGCAGATACATGCATATATGGCGGCAGGCCGTCAAAGTCTGGATTTCAATATTCAACGATATTTCGAATAAGATACCTTAATCAGGTCAATGTTATCGACGTGCTTACTGGAACTTCTTCCAACGGAGGCGGTTTAACCGCTCTTATTGAAAATCTCGCGGCCGATCAGCATACGCCGTATTTCGCTTGTGCCGGCGCCGATCTCGTAGAGTTTCGCGTCGCGCAACAGACGTCCCGTGGCATTGTCATTAATATAGCCGTTGCCACCAAGGAGCTGGATCGCATCAAGCGCGACCAACGTTGCCTTTTCGGCGGCAAGCAGGATCGCGCCGGCCGCGTCCTCGCGGGTGGTCTCGCCACGGTCACAGGCCCGGTTGACCGCGTAAACATACGCCCGGCAGGAATTCAACGTCACATACATATCGGCGACCTTGCCCTGGACAAGTTGGAATTCGCCAATCGGCTGGCCGAACTGTTTGCGCTCGTGGATGTAAGGCAGCACGATGTCCATCGCCGCCTGCATGATACCGAGGGGGCCGGCCGCGAGCACCGCGCGTTCGTAGTCGAGGCCGCTCATCAGAACGTTGACGCCCTTGCCGACCTCCCCAAGGACATTCTCTTCCGGCACCTCGCAGTCGTCGAAGACAAGCTCGCCGGTGTTCGAGCCGCGCATGCCGAGCTTGTCGAGCTTCTGGGCGACGGAGAATCCTTTCGTATCCGTTGGCACGATGAAGGCCGTTATCCCGCGCGCGCCGGCGTCGGCATCGGTCTTGGCGTAGACGACGACAAGATCGCCGCCCGGCCCGTTCGTGATCCAGAACTTGGTGCCGTTGAGGACGTAGCGGTCGCCTTTCTTTTCAGCACGCATGCGCATCGAGACGACATCAGAGCCCGCGCCCGGTTCAGACATGGCAAGTGCGCCGACATGGTCACCAGAGATCAATTTGGGCAGGTAGGTTCGCTTCTGCTCATCGGTGCCATTCCGCCGTATCTGATTGACGCAAAGGTTCGAATGCGCACCGTAGGACAGGCCGACGGAGGCGGAGCCGCGCGAAATCTCCTCCATGGCGATGGCATGCTCCAGATAGCCGAGCCCGGCGCCGCCGTATTCTTCCTCGACGGTGATGCCGTGCAGGCCGAGATCGCCGAGCTTGGTCCACAAATGCCGGGGAAACTCGTCATTGCGATCGATTTCAGCCGCGATGGGGGCGATCTCATCGGCCGTGAAAGAAGCAACCGTGTCGCGGATCTGGTCGGCGAC
>CAZWCL010000327.1:0-4619 GCA_964632265.1 uncultured Hyphomicrobiaceae bacterium
GTGCCCAATCCCCTGCTTGTCACATCCGGCGGATCGGATGGGAGCGCGTCGGAATAAAAACGCTGGTTATATACTCGCAGCGTCGAGCTTGCCGTTTACGGACGCTATCGCTACCCCTGGATATGAGGAAAACAAAACGCTCAGGGAGAAATGCGCATGTCCAAATTCGACCTCAAAGGCCACGTCAGCCTTATCACCGGTGGCAACGGGGGCATCGGTCTCGGGATGGCACGCGGCCTCGCCGAGGCTGGCGCCTCGATCGCCATTGCGGCCCGGAACATGGAAAAGTCGGAAGCCGCAGCCGAAGACCTGCGCAAGCTCGGCGCCGACGTCTCAACGATCGCAGTCGACGTATCGAGCGAACAGTCGTGCCGCGACATGGTCTCGGCCGCGGTCGACCGCTTCGGCCGCGTTGACAGCCTTGTCGCAAACGCCGGCGTCAATGATCGCAAGCCGCCACAGGACTACACGGCCGAGACATGGAAATGGATCGTTGAGACGAACCTCTCCGGCCCGTTCTACTGTGCCCAGGCTGTCTACCCGGCGATGAAGTCTCAAGGTGGTGGTAAGATTATGACGATCGGCTCCATGGCCTCGATCTTCGGCTTGCCGTTTGCCGCCCCGTATGCCGCAACGAAGGGCGGCGTCGTGCAACTCTCCAGGGTGCTGGCCACCGCATGGGCAGACGACAACATCCAGGTCAACGCTATTCTGCCAGGCTGGATCGACACCGAACTGACCCGCGACGCCCGCTCGCAGGTCGACGGCCTTCATGATCGCGTCGAAACGCGCACGCCTGCGGGCCGCTGGGGCAATCCTGAAGATTTTGCAGGCATCGCCGTTTTCCTTGCAAGCACTGCATCCGACTTCGTGACCGGCACCGCCATCCCCGTCGATGGCGGCTATTCGATCATGGGCGGCTGAGCCCACATTCACGGCAACACGCCCGTCGTTGCACGCCGAGCGTGTTGCCTACCCTCGATACACTCGTTTCAAAAAGAGGCTCCCCTTAAGCACTTTCTTAACTGGCAAGTCTCGATAATGGCGGACGAAGCTCATGTAAAACGAGCGCGGTTCGTGCTTCTCGACATCGCGCCGCGCTAAAGCGAGCAGCCATGTCTGACCTGATCGAAGCTCCGATGCCCACGTTGAGCGTACGCCCCGAGTATCTCAGGGGGACGCTGCCGCCGCCGGAGAGACGCCGCTACCGCCGTTTCGAGATCGAACTGGACGGGCGTGTCCTGCGCACACTGACAAAGCAAGAGTTCAGTTGCCGCCTATTTGATCTATCCCTCGGCGGGGCGCATATGCTTGCCGACCACGTCCCGCTCGTCGATGAACTGGTTATCATTCACATTGCAGAGCTGGGCCCGCTCGAAGGCCGCGTGAGCCGCGCAGTCGCTGGCGGCTTCGCAATCGAGTTTTCCATCTCGCATCGCCGCCGCCAGCGTCTCGCAGCCCAAATCACTTGGCTGTTAAACCGCCACGAGCTGGATGCCGTCTCTCAGCGTCGCGCCGGTCATGACCGCATTGCCGCGACTGGCAAGCCGGCCACGGTCACATTTCCCGACAGCACCAGCCTGGAATGCAATCTGATCGATGTATCGGTATCCGGCGCTTCCATCGCCATGAGCGAACGCCCGGAAATAGGTAGCAAGATTGTTCTCGGTCGCCACCCGGCGCGCATTGTCCGCCACCACGATCGGGGCGTTGGCGTCGAGTTCATTCGCGTTCAGGTGCTTGACCGGATCCGTGACGAGTTTGGCTAACGCTCTATCAGCGTTGGTTTTTTGTATGTTTTGAGTGTGGAGTTCTGTTGCATGTGTGTACGCGCCGTAAGTCTGTCGAAAACCGCATCGTTGCGTGCGGTGCTCCCCACAATTTCCGCATTTGTCGCTGACAATTGCCGATGGGGCCGATCCGGGCGCTGCCCGTCCCCGCGTACGAGTTGGGGTATTTCGATGAAGTTGATGCGTCTGGTCGCCGCCGCTGTCGGCGTGAGCGCCCTCTCACTGAGCGTCGCCGCGGCCGACCCCGGCACGGACGGCAAGAGCGCTTTCATGCGCGTTCACGGCCAGGCTTTGCCGCCGTTCGGCTTCGTACATTTCTGCCAGCGTTTTGGGATCGAGTGTGCAGCCAAGGATAATGTGAACTTCAGCCGGTTCGATGCTTATCCTGCCCGTCTCAGCGAGCTCGATGCGGTCAATCGCGAAATCAATCGGCGGATTGCGCCGGTCACAGATCTCGAACTTTACGGCACCGAGGAATATTGGACCTTCCCAACGAATCGCGGCGACTGCGAGGACTATGTCGTCCTGAAACGCCGCGAACTGATGCAGCGAGGGTGGCCCGCAAGCGCGCTCCTCATCACCGTTGTGCGCGATGAAGTTGGCGACGGCCATGCAGTGCTCACCGTCCGCACGCGTCAGGGCGATTATGTGCTCGACAACAAAGTCGACGAAGTCCGTGTGTGGCGCGACACGCCTTACAAATACTTGATGCGACAGTCTTATCTCGACCCGAAACTCTGGATGGCGCTCGACCCCCGCATCAACCGGCGCAGCGGCAACGTTGCCGGGGTTAACTGACCCATCGGTATTGCTGCCCGCCGCATCGCGCCGTGGGCGGGCAACACTCCGTGCGCACGCGACCGCGAACCTTGGGCCGTCTCACGCAGGCGGCCTCAGCACACCGAGGCGCCTGGTCTAGCCGTCCTGATGAACCATGCCGGCTTTAAAGCGGCGCCAGTTGTTCTGATAGGCGGTGACGCTGTGCTGGACCCGCGCTACGTCTTCATCGCTCATCTGGCGCACAACCTTGCCCGGCGTGCCCATCACAAGCGAGCGCGGCGGGATCACTTTGCCTTCCGGGATGAGCGCACCGGCGCCGATCAGGCTCTCCTCGCCGATCACCGCGCCGTTGAGAATAATTGCGCCGATGCCGACCAGACTACCGGTTTTGACGGTACATCCGTGCAGCATGACCATGTGACCGATCGTGCAGTTTGTCTCAATGTGCATCGGATAACCGGGATCGGTATGAAGAACGCAGCTTTCTTGAATATTGGAGCCAGCGCCGAGCCGAATCTCTTCGTTGTCGCCACGTACGACCGAGTTGAACCAGATGCTCGAATTCTCCTCGAGGACGACGTTGCCGATCACCAGTGCATTCGGCGCGACCCAGTAGTTGCCGCTTTCAGGTGTCGTGACGTTCGTCCCATCGAGTGATGCCAATGCCATGTAACTGGGGTCCTTGCGTTAGTTGATCCGCGGCCAAGTCGAACGATTTCCCGCCTTATGCCTCGTCGAGATCGATATCGAGGATTGCCATCTGGAACTGATAGCTCACCTCGCCGTCTTCCTCTTCGTAGTAGACCGTGGCAATGAACTCGTCGCCCAGCATGACTTCCGCCATGTCGGTCTTCTTTGGGTTCATGGCGAGCCGCAACTGATCGTTCCCGAACAGCTTTTGCAGGTACCGTTGCAGGCGTGGCGCGTCGTCTTTCATGCTCAAGGGAGAGATCTCCGGGGATGTTGGGTGGTTTCGTATGGCGAGCCGCTGCGCGCCGGCGTCAGTTCATTCGGCGGGGTGATACATCATTTTGTGCCGCCCGGCCAACCACGGACACGGTAGCGCGGGCCTTCGAGGTATTGCGACCCCAACGAACGGAAGCGCTCACGCTGTCGTCAGAACCTCTGTTCCATCGAGCGCGCTGGCTCGGGACAACCGGCATCGCCGATGATTACGGCCGGCACACCGGCGACCGTTTTGCACGCCGGGACATCCTTGAGGACGACGCTGCCGGCTGCGATCCGCGAGCACGCACCGACGCGGATGTTGCCCAGCACCTTGGCCCCGGCGCCGATCAGCACGTTGTCGCCGATCTTCGGGTGGCGGTCGCCGCTCTCTTTGCCGGTCCCGCCGAGCGTTACGCCATGCAGGATCGAAACATTGTCACCGATCTCGCAGGTTTCACCAAAGACGAGGCTGTGGCCGTGATCGAGCATAATCCCGATACCGACCTTGGCTGCCGGATGAATATCGACGGAATAGACACGGGACGCCTGGCTTTGCAGATAGAGCGCCAGATCACGCCGACCGGATGTCCACAATCGATGAGCAAATCTATGCGTGACGAGCGCATGGAAGCCCTTGAAATAAAGCAGCGGCTCGATATAGCGCTCGCATGCTGGATCGCGATCAAATACCGCCGCAAGATCAGCTCTGAAGGCGCGCCCAATGGTCGGATCGTTGCCAAGAAGATCTAAAAACACCTGCTGCATGGTGCCCGACCCAACATCATGATGATCGAGCCGTTGCGCAACGCGCTTGACCACAGCTGCGTCGAGCGTCGGCGAGGCGAGCAGCGTCGCGAAAATAAAGCCGCCGAGCGCGGGCTCATTTTCAGCAGCCGTCGTCGCTTCGTTGCGCACCGCATCCCATATCGGATCCAGAGCCGGCATATCATCGCGCTGGTGAGCAGATGCGGCGGTCTGCAGGAGGCTGGCCATGAATATTCTCCGTCACGTCAAGAATGCGGAACCTGTTGCCTAGCATAAGGCTGGACCTTGGCAAACATCGTCAGGCACTCTGTAGATGTGGGCAATTAGCATTCTTCA
>CAZWCL010000328.1:0-4618 GCA_964632265.1 uncultured Hyphomicrobiaceae bacterium
TTGTGAGCGGCCAATTTCGTCTCGCATCGCGACCTCACTGAGTTCTTCAACAGCCAGTTAAGTCAGTGTCGTCGGGGGAGCGCGGTGAGGCGGGCGATGTCTGGTAGCCGGACGAGACGACACCGGCCTGGCCGTCGGGTCTCACCGGCGCCCTACCCGATAGACGAGCTTGAAATCATCACAAGGAGAACGCGCTGATGAGCCGGTTATGCGAAGATCGAGTCGCCATCGTTACAGGAGCCGCCCGTGGGGTCGGACGCGAGCATGCGCTGCTGCTCGCGAAATGTGGCGCGAAAGTCGTGATTAACGACATCGGGGCTGAAATCGACGGCAGCGGCAAGGATGCCAGCCTTGCGGCCGGCGTCGCCGGGGAGATCAAGGCGATGGGCGGCGAGGCGATCGTCAACGGCGACGACGTGTCCGACTGGGATGGTGCAAAGCGGATGGTCGATCAGGCGATCTCGGAATTTGGCAAACTCGATATCGTGATCAACAACGCGGGCATCCTGCGTGACCGGATGCTCACCAACATGTCGGAGGCCGAGTGGGACGACGTCATGAAGGTGCATCTCAAGGGGACGTTCGCACCGGCCCGGCATGCGGCCGCCTACTGGCGCGAACTCTCGAAGGAGACGGGACAGCCGACGTCAGGGCGGATCATCAACACGAGTTCGACCTCAGGCATCTATGGCAACGTCGGCCAGACCAACTACGGAGCGGCAAAGGCTGGAATCGCAGCGTTCACCATCATCGCCGCGCGTGAACTTGCCCGTTACGGCGTCACGGCAAACGCTATCGCACCATCGGCACAGACACGGATGACCGAAGGACTGCGGGAATATACACCGGAAGAGGTCGAGCGGCGCGATCCGAAATGGGTGTCGCCGGTCGTCGTCTACCTCGCGAGTGAACGGGCACAGGACATCACGGGGCGCGTATTTCAGGCGGGCAACGGCATGGTTGCGTGCTGCGAAGGCTGGCGGCGGGGCGGGATGGTCGACCCGTTGGAAGATCCCGAAGCGCTCGGGCCGCTTGTGCATGAGATGGTGGCGAACTCGAAGAAGAATGTCGGCATGGACGGGTTCGAGTTGGACTGATTGATCGCCGAAACGGCCGGACCGCTCGCCGGGCCGGGCGGGCGGTCGCAGACGACGCCACTCTGTTCTGGTATGTCGAAGTTTGTCATCCTTTGCCATGTTATGAGCTGGTCCCTATGGCTTCACTGAACATCTCCCTGCCCTTGTCAATGGAAAAGTGGGTCAACGCTCAAACTGAGACGGGGCGATATAGCAACGCTAGCGACTACGTTCGCGATCTCATTCGCCGCGATCAGGAACGCGCTGAACAGCACGAACGCTTGCAAAGTTTGATCGACGAAGGTCTCGCAAGCGGCGCGTCCGCGAAATCGAAGGCCGAGATACCAGACATCGCACGCCGCAGCGCAGCCGACCAAGACACGAACAATTGATGATGTTCCGGCTGTCAAAAAGCGCTGAAGCAGACGTTATACGAGCCTACGTCGACGGTTGCCGACAATTCGGCTTCGATCAGGCCGAGAAGTACTACGATGAGTTGTTCGAAACATTTGAACGCTTAGCCGAGTTTCCGGGCATCGCAATCGAAGGCACCGAATTTCGCCCGCCGGTTCGCATTCATCCTTTTGAGTCTCATGTCATTGTCTACCATGTAGACGACCGAGGCGCATTCATTATCCGGGTTGGCACCGCAGAGAAGATTGGCTTACCAAACCGATCGGGTGCAACTAGGTTGGAGACGACCTCTCCGCCCGCCGCTTTTCAACCAGTGTTCGAAGCACATCGGCGTTGGCGCCGAGCTGATCGGCGGCGGCGAGGATATCGTCGAGCGTGGCATCGTTCAGCGGGATGCCGCTTTGTTGGCGCTCGGCTTCGAAATCAGCTTCGATCTCGCCGGGTGTGTAGAGGCGGCCCGTGCTGTCAGCGGCGGCGGCGCGGGCGCTCGTGCGCATCTCGCGAAGAATGTCGTCGACACGAGCGCGGACCGCGTCGATGTCCTGAAAGGCTGAGATGTTGATGGCGATGACGAAATGGCCGTCGATCCCTGGCCTGGGTCCGTCGACCATATTGCCAGACCCGGTGCCGTAGGCCGCACCCGACAGCAAGCTCGAGAGCATACCGACCGCCATGCCGAGGCCGACACCCTTGTGGGCGCCGATGGGTTGTATGAGGCCCTCAAGGGCGGCCGCGGCATCGCTCGTTGGCCGGCCCGAGGCGTCGAGCGCCCAATCGAGCGGGATTGGCTGATCTTTCTGGGCGAAGACGCGGATCTTGCCGTGGGCCGTCGCGCCGAATGCGATGTCGAGCACGAAGTCGCCTTCCACGCCGCCGGGAATGGCGACGCCCAAGGGGTTGATGCCAACGATCTTATCGCGGCCGCCGAGCGGCGCCATCGTCGGCAGGGCGTTGGTGCCGGCGATACCGATCATGCCGTGGTCAAGGGCCATGCGGGCGAAGTACTCCATAGTGCCGCAATGGTTGGAGCCGCCGACAGCGGCAAAGGCAACGTTGGTTTGGCGGGCGCGCTCGATGGCGCGGTGCATGGCGAACGTCATGCCAACCTGGCCGAGATTGTTTGCGGCATCGACGACAAGGGCGGCGGCGGCATCGGTGACAAGGCGAGGCTCGCCGCGCGGGTCGACACCCTCGTGGACAAGTTTGCCTACGTAGTCGGGGACGCGCAGCGTGCCGTGGGAATGGATTCCCCGCAAATCGGCGTCGACCAGAGAACCGGCGACGGCGGCCGCAGCGGGGCCTGTCATGCCGCAGGTGGTGAAAATTGCGTGCACGGCATCGTAGAGGACGTCGCGCGGTATGCGGCTTTCGGTTTCGGCTCCCGGATAAATCGCCATTTCGGCTCTCCTTGGCTTCTGCGTCATCTAACCGTTCGCGGACGGCTGCCGGGCTTGAGCCACATTGCCGCCGTCTTTATTGAGTGCCTCTGTCGGCTGATCGCTGACGTATATATTCGTATCAGAAAGCTAAGCCATGGCCCGTCCCAGCCGATCGACCAACGAAAATCTGGAGGCGCTCATGAGCGAGGTGACCGAGTACGGGACGCGGAACGCGGAGGACGGCCTCCTTAGCGGCGGCGCGCGGCATGATGGCCGGCGGCGCGGTGGCTGGCTCAGCGGTTTCGGGGCGAGCGTGGCGACGCTGGTGTCGATTATCGCGCTCGTGTTCTCCGGGTATTCGTTCTACGAGACCGTGCTTAAGCAGTCGGAACTCCGGTTTTATCCGCCGCCGATGGTCACGATGTACCGCGAAAGTTTCCGCGACGTGTTCGCCATTCCGGTGACGCTTTCAAACGACGGCGCGCAACGCGGCACGGTGCTGTCGTTCGATCTGACGGTGGAGCATCGCGAGAGCGGTGACACGATGCAGTTTCAGAACCTGCATTACGGCGCGTCACCCAAAGACAGCGACAAGCGGATGTTCACGCCGATCACGGTGACGGGACGGGATTCATTTTCAGGTGTCGTGTTATTTCATGCCCTGAAAACCGGGTCGTTCGTTTCTACGACGGGCGGGGTACAATTGCCCCTGCGGTTTACGCTGTCGCTCAACGTCGACCGGGCAAGGCAGCAGGCCGCGTTGCCGGAGTGGCTGGAGTGGACACGGCAATTGACATGGTTGCCATCGCTTACGCCGGAGGTGCCGGCGCCGATCACATTCGATATGACGGCGAATTACATTGCGGGCATGCGCGACATGGAGGCGGGGCGGGCGACCCAGCTCCACGACAACCGATGGTTCGCGGCGGGGACGAAGGCGGATTAGGCGGGGCTGAGAGAGGGCCGCCGCCACCGCCAACATGCGTTGCACAGACAGGTGACAGACATGGTGTAGCCGGCACAAGCTCCCACGACGACAGGCGGCCGGGCTGGTCGGCGGGGTTGGGCGGTTGGCCAGTTAAGCCTGGCGAAGTAGCTAATTATCCTGGTTTAACAGGCTGTTAAAGGTCATGCATGCGCATGAGAGCGTTGAAATGCTTTGTGGCGGACCATTCGAGGTTTTGCATGACCTGGCGCTTGGTCTCGAGAACAAGTTCGCCGGGGATGATTTTCAGGGGTTTGCCGCTCGATTGGGCAATGATCTGCTGACGGCAGGCACGTTCAAGATAATAAAGCTCATCGAAGGCAATGGCGATGGAGGGGGCGCCGACGGAGACGCCGTGGTGGTCCAGGAAAAAGATGTCGGCGGCGGGATTTTTCTTCTGTGCCTCGGCAATGCGTTCGCCTTCTTCCATGTCGAGTGCGACGCCGCCGAAGCTGTGATGCGCCATGCGGCCGTGGAAGCGGGCAGCTGTTTGATGTGCCATCTCGAGGCACCCATCCTCGACCATGGTGATGGAGGTCGCCCAGGGCATGTGGACATGAAGGATGCAGGCGTGACGGGGATTGGCACGGTGGCCGGCGATGTGAATGTTGCGGGCCGTGGCTTCGACCTCGCCGTCGCCTTCGAGCACCATGCCGTCACCATCGATCAGGAGAAGCTGGTCGGGCTGCATCTCGCCCCAATGTACGCCGTAGGGATTGATGAGATAGCGCTCGGCGGCACCGGGCACCACGACGGAGAAGTGG
>CAZWCL010000329.1:0-4589 GCA_964632265.1 uncultured Hyphomicrobiaceae bacterium
GCCTCAAGGCGGGCAATCTCGGCGGCAAGCGCGCGGGCGCGGGCGAGGTGAGCGCGATTGGATTCGACACCGTGACGCCCGTACAAGGCGTGATGGGCAAAGTAAGCAGTCAGCATGAGACAGCCAAGCAAAACGAATGCTGAGAAGCGACGGCTTTTTGTACGGGTGTCACGGGTCGAGTAACGCAAAACATTGCATCCGAAGCAGGCTTCCGATGCATTGGACTATGCAGCCGGCGGGTTTAAAAACACGTAAAGACCTGCCTCATTTTTGGATGTTTCACATTGGCTGCACCTATGAAGCGATCGGCGCGCCCGGCATAATAGAGGTGCCGGCATAGATGGCTGTGTCATCAAGCATCTCTTCGATGCGAATGAGCTGATTGTATTTCGCGAGCCGGTCGGAGCGCGACAGTGAACCGGTTTTGATTTGGCCGCAGTTGGTGGCCACCGCGAGATCGGCGATCGTCGCATCCTCGGTTTCTCCGGACCGATGCGACATTACAGCCGTATAGCGGGACCGCTGCGCCATTGCGACAGCGTCGAGCGTCTCGGAAAGCGAACCGATCTGGTTGACCTTAACGAGAATAGAGTTGGCGACGCCTTCATTGATGCCGCGCGCGAGGCGCTTCGTGTTGGTGACGAAGAGATCATCACCAACGAGTTGACATTTGCCGCCGATGTCGCGAGTGAGCGTTCGCCAACCGGCCCAGTCATCCTCGTGCATGCCATCCTCGATCGATATGATGGGGAAGCGGGCGACGAGATCGGCCAGGTACGCGGCCATGCCGGCGCTGTCCAGGGACTTGCCCTCGCCTTTTAGCTCGTATTTCCCGTCTTGATAGAACTCCGACGCAGCGCAATCGAGCGCGAGTACGATATCTTCGCCGGGTGCGTAGCCGGCGGTCTCGATCGATTTCATGATGAAGCCGAGCGCTTCGTCAGCCGAAGAAAGGTTCGGCGCGAAACCGCCTTCGTCGCCGACGTTCGTATTGTGGCCTGCCTCAGAGAGACCTTTCCTGAGTGTCTGGAAGACCTCGGCGCCCATGCGGATCGCATCGCGGCAAGTCGCGGCGGACACCGGCATTATCATGAATTCCTGAATGTCGATCGGGTTGTCGGCGTGCTCGCCGCCGTTGATGATATTCATCATCGGGACCGGCATGACGCGCGCGTTGGTGCCGCCGATGTAGCGATGCAAAGGCAGAGCGGCGGCGATCGCTGCCGCCTTCGCCGTCGCCAGCGAGGTGCCAAGTATGGCATTGGCGCCAATACGGCTTTTGTTCTCGGTGCCGTCGAGTTCGACTAGGGCGTCATCGATGCGGCGCTGGTCCTCGGCTTCTAGACCGCGCAAGGCATCGTAGATTTCGTCGTTGACGGCGTCGACCGCCTGCATGACGCCCTTGCCACCGAAGCGGTGCTGATCGCCATCGCGCAATTCAACCGCCTCGTGAGCGCCAGTCGATGCACCAGAGGGGACGGCCGCTCGTCCCATCGCACCGTTTTCCAGGATCACGTCGACTTCAACAGTGGGGTTGCCACGGCTGTCGAGGATCTCGCGGCCGATGATGTCGACGATGGCGGTCATGGAGGGCTCCTTGGGGTTCTCGCACATGATCGGGATGCCGGCTGGAGAGCCGGCTGGCGGGATTTGTCACGCGATGGACGGTTTTGGCAAGGCGGGTGGCGCGATCATCGCAGCAGATGTTAATGAACGCCGGTGTTTTACGCTCAACAGGACGAGGATGTGGAGACGATCATGGCGGATGCAGGCAAGGCGGCTGGCGACGCCCGGCGGCTGATTACCGGGATTGAGCATGCAAAGGCAGGGGAATGGGAGGCTGCGCACGCCATCGCCCAATCACTCGAGGGGCAGGTGCACGCCGACTGGCTGCACGCAATCCTCCATAAGATTGAGGGCGACGCGGGCAACAGCCGCTATTGGTACAGCCGGACCAATCAGGCCTACGACGCCTATGCCGACCCGCAGGCGGAACTCGATGCGCTCAAGGCCGTGCTCACCTATTGAGGGACCAGGTCGCCCGATGGACGGAGATCAGATGGACAGCATCGCGGCCGAACGTACCTCTGTGGTGGTGGTCACCTACAATAGCGCGGACGTGATCGGCGCGGCGATCGCCTCGATCGATGAGGGCGCCGAGATCATCGTGGTCGATAACGCAAGCTCAGATGGCACGGCTGCAGCGCTGGCCGCCCAGCCGGTACGGTTGGTAAAAAACGCGCGCAATCTTGGCTTCGGCACCGCCTGCAACGTCGGCGCACAGGCGGCGGAGCGCGAGTTCGTCCTGTTTCTCAATCCGGACGCGGAGCTGATGCATGGCGCACTTGACGCACTCGTCGATGCTGCCGACGCTCGTCCTGAGTGTGCCGCATTCAATCCTCGCATCATCGATAGTGCAGGTCAGCAAAGTCAACGCCGCATGTCGCGGTTGCTGGCGCCGGAGGTCAACCGGCGCGTCCGGGCGCCACTGACCGGTGATTGTGATGTCGAGATGCTTTCAGGGGCGGCGCTGTTCTGCCGGCGCGCCGCGTTCGACGCGGTCGGTGGCTTCGATGAACGTATATTCCTTTATTGCGAAGACGATGATCTAGCGGTGCGCTGGCGCGGCGCAGGGCATAAGCTCGGGTATGTTCACGGTGCTGTCGTTCGCCATATCGGCGGTGCGTCCGCTCCCGCGACAGCCGATGGCGAGCGCTTCAAGGCTTATCACTTCATGCGAGCCACACGCTACACGATGGCCAAGCACGGACGCCCTTTCCGGCGGCGCTATCTAACCGCGCAGGCGGGCGCCAAATATCTCCTCGCGCTGGCCACGTTCAACGGCCCGCAGCTATGGAAATACGGTGGCTATCTCAAAGCCTTAATGGAAGACCGCGAGGCCTGACAAGTCGCTACTTCGGGTGGCGCGGCCAGGGCTCGTCGATATGGGCGCCAGTCCATCGACCGTAGCGCCACGGGGCGAGCGGATGGTGTTCACGACGTATATCAGGCGGCGGATCGATACCGGAGCTGCCGCCTGGACGACACCGTTGCAGACGTGAAAGCGTGAGCCAGAGACCGCGCCACGGACCATTGCGGTCGATCGCCTCGAGCGCATAATCAGAGCAGGTCGGCAGATGGCGGCAAGGCCATCCCGTCCACGGCCTGATGGTCCAGCGGTAGAGATGGATCGGCGCTTTTGCGACCAAGGTGCCAACATTGGAGAGCCGCGCGCGCAAGGACGTATCGTGCCGACGGCAGGTTTCTGGCGGCGCCATAACGCTAGGCTCCGACGGCAATGCCATCGGCCGTTGCCTGCCCATCTTCCTGATCACCAGTCAATTTTGCGACGCCGGCCGCAGCAAGCGCCTTGTCGAGCGCCTCGAAGATCAAGAGCGTAGAAGCGTGCCGCGATTTGAACGGGCGTACCGGCTCGAGAAGAGCCAGATCTTGCCAGCGCCCGGTTGGCGGCGCCCCTTCTTCCTTCAGCATGGCGCGCATGGTGCGGCCGAGGGCGGCGATCTCGGAGGCTTTGACGCCGATGATTTCGCGGCCGACGATCGAGGCAGAGGCCTGCCCAAGCAGGCAGGCTTTCACCATCTGACCGAAACCGGTGATCGTGTCACCGTCGAGTTGCAGGTCGACCGTAATTGTCGAGCCGCACAGCTTGGAATGTGCCGTGGCGGTCGCATCCGGTTCTTCAAGGCGCTCGGAATGCGGGATATCGGCCGCCAAGTTGAGCAGGCGCTCGCTGTAGATGTCGTTGAGTTCAGTCATGACGCCTCTTGTGAGCCGGGTGGAGCGGCCGGTACCATCGCAGCCTTTACCGCGGTTTATATCTAACCTTGCTTTTGATATAAGGTCTTTCGGTGAACGACGGAATAGGCCGCGCAGGTGAACAGGTTGCCAATTGCCCGTCAGGCAAGCAATGTAAATGATGACCGCGACCAAAAGTTCGCATCCCAGTGCGCATCGTAGCAACTGAACCCCGGGGGGCCATTAATGGCAGCGACCCGTTTCCAGCATGACGAAGACGATGAGGCAGTTCGACCTCCCCGGCCAGACGAACCGGTCCCGCGGGCAACCACCAGCACGGCGGAGGTAGAGGCCGCCGTTCGGACATTGATTGCCTGGGCAGGCGATGATCCGGACCGGGCGGAATTGCGCGATACGCCGATGCGCGTGGCACTCGCCTACAAGGAGTACTTCCGCGGGTACGGGGAAGATCCGCTGGCGTGGTTGGACGACGCCGAAATCGATATGGCGCGTGGCTACAATGACATCATTATGCTCCGTGACGTCAAAATGCAGAGCTTCTGCGAGCACCACATGACGCCGTTCGAGGGTAAGGTGCACGTTGCCTATCTGCCTGATCAACGCGTTGTCGGACTTTCACGCCTGGCGCGCGTGATCGATACCCTCGCCAAGCGGTTGCAGACACAGGAAGCGCTGACGCAGCAAATTGCGGATACACTGGTTGAGGGTCTGGCGCCGCGAGGTGTCGCCGTTCTGGTCGAGGCCGAGCATCAATGCATGGCGCTGAGGGGCGTGCGCCAGAGTGGTGTCGCGGCGATCACGCATAAATTTAC
>CAZWCL010000330.1:0-4560 GCA_964632265.1 uncultured Hyphomicrobiaceae bacterium
CCGGAGTGACTGGAGTTCAGACGTGTGCTCTTCCGATCTTCAAGCCGGGCCGCCAATTGACGATTTGTCAACTCATGGACGTCCACCTGGCAAATCGTCAATTGGCGGCCCGGCTTGAGGACGCGACCGGCGGCAAGAAGGTCGCCCTTGCCGGCGGGGCGCAGAAAATTTACCTTCAACTCGGTCGTGAGGACTTCGACACCGGGCGCTGCCAGAGTCATTGCGCTGTAGCCGGCGGCGGCGTCGGCGATGCTGGTGATGGCGCCCCCATGGACGAGGCCATGCTGCTGCGTATTCTGGGTACGGAACGGTAGGCATATATCGACGGCGCCGGGCTCGCAGCGTACCAGGAGGCCGCCCAAATGCGGTACGAACGGTTGCTGGTCGAAGCTCTCGCGGACACGTGCTAGGAACGTCGGGTCGCGTGGCTCAAAGTTCGGCATGGGCTGGGTTCCGGCTGGGGCGATGAACGAAAGAGGTGCCTGCTTATTTCCGTTCGTGGCATCCCGCGCTGATAATGTCTATAACCAGCACGCGTGCCGTCGGCCCAGCGGGTTATTTCGCCGCCGCAGCCGCCGGGTGATGGTCCGTGGCGCAACCGCTCCATAGAAATTCGTCGAAGAAGCAGGAAATGACCGAGCCATCTGAGACCCACGAACCATCACCCGGCGGCAGCGGCGTCGATAAGCCATCGATCTCGGTTCATGGCGAGGACGCATCCAATTCGCCGCCGAGCCGTATCCCGTGGCCGCCGATCCTGCTCGTGGCGGTGGTCGCCGGCGCGATTGTGCTTAACCGTACTGTGCCGATCGGCTGGCCTGGTCTGGATGATACGGCGGCGCACGTTGTCGGGCTGACGATCGGCGTCCTCGGTATTGCGCTCGCGATTTGGTCCGCCCTGACGCTTCACCGGGCAAAAACCACGGTCCGACCGGATCGCGCCGCCGATCATCTCGTGACGAGCGGGCCTTACGCGCGATTTCGCAACCCGATCTATATCGCCGACATCATGATTTTGCTCGGTCTTGCCGAATTGACTAAAAACATCTGGCTCGTCATCGGCGCGGCGTTGTTCGCAATTCTCGTCACCATCCTTGCGATCCTGCCGGAGGAGCGCCATCTCGCTCGGCGGTTCGGCAAGACGTGGGACGACTACAAAGCGCGCTCCAGACGCTGGCTATGAGACGGCGGCCATGCGCGGCGATCGGCACGCGCGCAATCATGAAACTGCGACTCCCACCGTGGCGCAGAACTTGTATGGTGGTCACGACCGCCCGATTGACCCAACCAGGACGTAACTTATGCAGGATTCCGCCCCGCACACGCCGACAAGCCGCCGCGAAACGCTCGCAATGCTGCGCGAGCTCGAACGCAAGGTCCTGTGGCTCTCGTCCTATATGATCCATAACGCCAATCACGAGATCGACCGCGGCGATGGCATCAAGGTTGGCGGTCATCAGGCCTCATCAGCGTCGATCGCGACGCTCATGACGGCGCTTTATTTCCATGTCATGCGGCCCGAAGACCGGGTTGCCGTAAAGCCGCACGCGAGCCCGGTCTTTCACGCTATCCAATACCTACTCGGCAACCAGGAGCTTGAGAAGCTCAAGAATTTTCGCGGATTCGGCGGTGTTCAAAGCTATCCGTCCCGGACGAAGGATAAAGACGACGTCGATTTTTCGACGGGCTCGGTCGGGCTCGGAGTTGCTGCCACCGGGTTTGCCAGTCTTATCCAGGACTACGTCCACGCAAAAGACTTCGATGGCGACGGCGAGGCGGGTGCGGCCTGGTCCAAGGGGCGCATGATCGCGCTGATGGGCGATGCCGAGATCGACGAAGGCAATATCCATGAGGCGCTACTCGAATACTGGAAGCACGGCGTCAAAAACCTTTGGTGGGTGGTCGACTACAACAGGCAAAGCCTCGACTCGGTCGTTTCGGACCAGCTTTTCATGAAGGTCGCGGGACTGTTCGAGAACCTCGGCTGGGAAGTCGTCTTTATCAAACACGGCAAAAAGCAGCGCCGCGCCTTCGCCGAATTCGGCGGGGAGCGCCTGCGCCAGTGGATCGATGATTGCCCGAACCAGCTTTATTCAGCGCTCGTCTTTCAGGGCGGTGCTGCATGGCGCAAGCAGCTCACCACCGACCTTGAGAAATATCCCGACACGCTCGCAATCATCGACGGCCTCTCGGATGCGGAACTATCGGCCCTGATGACCAATCTCGGCGGCCACGATCTCGAGGCGGTGGTCGAGGCCTTCGAGAACGCTCCGGACGACAAGCCGGTCTGTTTCATCGCCTATACAGTGAAGGGGTTCGGCCTGCCGCTTGCCGGGCACAAGGATAATCACTCCGGTCTCATGACCAAGGCGCAGATCGAAGAGCTGCGCGTCGCAATGGAGATTGATCCCGGCGAGGAGTGGGACAAGTTCGCCGGCCTCGACATTTCGCGCCAGGGGATCGAAGGCTTTCTTGCCAACGTACCGTTCAACGGCAAAGGCACGCGCCGTCTGACGTCGCCGCCGGTCGAAGTGCCGGCGGTGATGGAGATCGAGGCCAAAGGCAAGCAGGCAACCCAGGCGGGTTTCGGACGCATCCTTGACCAGATCGCGCGCAACGGCGGCGCACTCGCGGACCGAATCGTAACCACATCGCCGGATGTCACCGTCTCGACCAACCTCGGACCATGGGTCAACCGGCGGGGCTTGTTCTCGATGCAGACCCAGGAGGACATCTTCAAGGAACGCGGCCTGATGAGCCCGCAGAAGTGGGAGATGAGCCCCAAGGGCCAGCACATCGAACTTGGCATCGCGGAAATGAACCTGTTTCTCGTGCTGGCGGCGGCGGGGCTCTCAGAGTCGCTGTTCGGCGAACGGCTGATCCCGGTCGGCACCCTTTACGACCCGTTCGTGTCGCGTGGCCTCGATGCACTGAATTACGCGTGCTACCAGGATGCGCGCTTCATTCTGGCCGGCACACCGTCGGGTCTGACCCTCGCGCCGGAAGGTGGGGCCCACCAGTCGATCGCGACGCCCCTCATCGGCATGAGCCAGGACGGTCTCGCCTCATTCGAGCCGGCCTTCGTCGATGAACTCGCCGCGATCATGCACTGGGCATTCTCATATGTTCAACGCACCGGCGACGAAGAACATGAAAAGCGCTGGTATCGCAACGAAAAGGGCGGGTCGGTGTACTTGCGCCTGTCAACTCGGCCGGTCGAGCAACTGCCCCGGCCAATGTCGGATGATCTGCGTGCTGACATAATACAGGGCGGATATTGGCTGCGCAGGCCGGAGGCCGATAGCAAAGCCGCCATCGTCTACATGGGCGCGGTTGCGCCGGAGGCGATCGAGGCGGCGGGGCTGCTTTCCGAAGATGTGCGCGGGGTTGGCGTGCTCGCCGTTACCTCTGCCGATCGGCTCTCCGCCGATTGGCACGCTGCCCAACGCGCCCGCGAGAACGGTCATCTCAGAGCCGAGGCCCATGTTGAATCGCTGCTCAATCAACTGCCCCGCGATGCTGGCCTCATTACGGTCTGCGACGCCCACCCCGAGAGCCTCTCCTGGCTCGGCGGGGTGATGGGACATCGCGTTCGTGCGCTTGGTGTCGAACACTTCGGGCAATCCGGTTCGATCACGGAACTCTACCGCCATTACGGCCTTGATGCCGATGCCATTCTCGCCGCAGCGGAAGGGCTCCTCCGCAGGCGCATCGGGTATCGGCGGGCTTGAGGCCGCGTGATGTATCCGACGCGGTTGCCAAAGCACTTGGCGGGAAGCCCGTATAAGCGTTAGGCTCCGCCGCGATGCACAATCAGGCCGCGTCGCAACATCCGCGCACGGCCTCAGCCAAAGGCCCACCCGATGATTGACTTCTACACTTGGTCCACGCCGAACGGCCGTAAGGTCTCGATTATGCTCGAGGAGTGCGACCTCGATTACACGACGCACAAGATCGACATTTCAAAAGACGAGCAGTTCGCGCCCGATTTTCTGAAGATTTCACCCAACAACCGTATCCCGGCGATCGTCGACCGTGATACCGACACGTCGTTGTTCGAATCGGGTGCCATTCTCCAATATCTCGCGCAGAAAACTGGAAAGTTCTGGCCCGCGGAAGGTGAAGCCCATTGGCGCACGACCGAGTGGTTGATGTGGCAGATGGGCGGCCTCGGCCCGATGCTGGGCCAAGTGCACCACTTCGTGAAATTCAACAAGGGCAAGGCTCCCTACGCCGAAGAACGCTATACCAAAGAAGCCAAGCGCCTTTACGGTGTGCTCGATGGACGGCTCGCGGACAATGAATTCGTCGCTGGCAGCGACTACACGATTGCCGACATGTCGATCTGGCCCTGGATCAGCCGCTTCGAGTGGCAGGGCATCGACATGAACCAATTCGAGAACGTCGCCCGCTGGTACAAGACAATTGCCGAGCGCCCGGCCGTTCAACGCGGCTACCATATTCCTGTCGAGCAGCCGGGCATCCCGATGCCCTAGCAGGCTGTCGAAGAACTCATGTGGCTCGCGACGCCTGGCGCTTTTTCGCATCCGGGCAGGAAGC
>CAZWCL010000331.1:0-4551 GCA_964632265.1 uncultured Hyphomicrobiaceae bacterium
AATTGAACGAGCCGAAAAGAAGAACGCGTTGCTGCCGGAAATGTATACGGCGATGGTCGAGGCGCTAATCCGGGCCGATCTGCAAGAAGATGTGCGGGCGACAATTCTTACAGGGTCGGGCGGTGTCTTTTCGGCTGGCAATGACATCAAAGATTTCATGTCACGGGGCGAGCATGGGGCGCCGGTGGGCGATGAAAATCCCGTGCATCGGTTCATCGGCTATCTGCCGCGCACGGAAAAGCCGCTGATTGCAGCGGTTGATGGTCTGGCCGTCGGGGTCGGCGTGACGCTGCTGTTTCATTGTGACTTGGTCTATGCCACGCCCGCGGCGCGGTTTATGACGCCGTTTCTGAACCTTGGCCTGGTGCCAGAAGCCGGTTCCAGCCTGCTGGCTCCGCATCGCATGGGGTATGCGCGGGCATTCGAAATGTTGGCGAGACGTTTAGCGGAGAACGTGCGCGGGAGGCGGGCCTCGTTAATGCGATCGTATCGGAAGATCAGCTTGAAGTTGTGGTGCGGGACGCCGCTTTGAAGCTGGCGGCGAAACCGCCGGAAGCGCTGAAAATTTCGCGCGAGCTGATGCGTGGCGCCGATGTGGAGAAAATCACTGAACGGCTCGAAGCCGAGTCGCGCCTGTTTGGCGAGCGCTTGAAGTCGCCTGAAGCTCGGGAAGCCTTCGAGGCATTCGTCGAAAAGCGCGCGCCTGACTTCAGACGTCTCGTGGTGCAATAAGGTCGACGATCGCCGCGTTTCGCCCCGCGATCAGTCGAGGTTCCAAGTGACGCGACACGCAAAGATATTCAAAGCCGGCATCGCCGTTGCGCTTCTCGTGCTGGCTCAGTGCGGGGCTTTAAAGAGTGCCACTCTGGGCAGTCCCTCAGGTGCTGGGGGCGCCGGTTCGGCGACCGAGCAGAAGGGAGCATTAGCGGGGTCCTTATTGCGCGCGCTGGGATTGGCGGCGGATGTTGCTGGCGATCCGCTCGAGGCTGTACGGGTGCACGTTACTCGCCGTGAGGTGCCGGCGACGACGCTGGCGCTGGCGGCGGCAGTCTCCGGAGAAGGACATTGGACGTTCGTCACGGTTGAAGGCCAGCGCTATACGGCTGCGACGCCTCGGGAAATGACACGCATGAGACGGAGCCTCGCGGGCGGGGCGGCTGCCGGGGCGAATGATGGCGGGCCGCTGCTGCTTTATCTAACCGCGGCCAGCGTCTTTGTGCATGCTGAGTATATCGCGTTGTTGCCGCGTGGCGCGCAACTTCGGATCGTAGTCGGCGATGACAGCCTGCCGCTCGTGGCCCTCCAAGGTGATGGGGAGCGATCCTATGTCGCGCGGGTTCGTGCCAACGTGCTCGTGCCGACCCGCGAGCGTTCCGCGTTCCTGGAGACGGCCTGGCAGCTTCGCCGTCGGTTGGAGCGCGGTGATGTTCGTGTTCTCTCACTCGATCCGAATGGGCCTGTAAGGCTTACGCCGCGACCGGGAAGATCGGCATCGAGCGGGCAAAGCGCGCCGGTCGACGTGATCAATCCGGCGTATGTCGGGGAAGCACTGGCGGAGCTTGGCGGTCAGACGGTGGTCATCATTGGGCGGCTGAGTTCGAATGATGCGGAGCTGACGTACCGGACGCCTTCGGGGCGGGAGAGCAGCATTGAGGCCTCCGATCTGCGTCAGGCGGCGCGCGCGAACGATGTAAACCTGCTGATCGTCAAGGCAACCGCGCCGCGTCAGCCGGGGGCGCGCAACTGGTTCTGGCAGCGCGTCGAAGTCGATGGACTGGCGAAAGCGCTCGGCGCGCGCACGCTTGGCGGTTTCCTGAATGCGGTGGCCGGTGGCGAGGAAAGACTAGTGGTTGAAGCGAGGCCTGTCGGTCGTGGCGCCGGGCGGGTGCGACTGCATGTACTGCCATTGCGTGGCGGTGAACAGGAGGTCGAGCCGGGCCTGATTTCGAATGTACTCGCCGAACTCGTGTCCGAGGTCGTCGGCAACGTCATGCCACACGCCGTCGATGGTGACCTGGTCTCAAAAAGCCGCCAGCGCGCGCTCGACCGGCGCATCGTGCCCGGCATCCCGTGGAGGTATCAGTACGGCTTTGTTGCCGCATTGGCGCTCGGGTTCATGACGCTGCCCATTGCATGGGCCTGGTGGGGAAATGTGTGGCCGCGCGAACGGCGACGGGACTATGCCGACAGTGGCGGTCATATGGCGGCACGGTTGGTGCGGCTTGCGGTGTTCTTGTTGGCGTTTCTGCCGGTCGTTGCGCTGCCGGCGATGGCCGCCGGCATCGTGCGCGTGGTCTGCTGGGTTCGGGGGCGGCGGAAAAGCGAGACTGGCGCAAAGCCGGCGCTGGCGACAGGGCTGGCGCCGCATCGCCGACGCGTTAAGATCGAGCTGGATTGAGTGTGTCGATAACACGATGGATTGTGAGCGCGGGAGCCAAAGCTATGACAACGCTACTTATCACGCACCCTTGTTTCGTTGAACATGACACGGGCGAGGGGCATCCCGAGCGTCCCGACCGGATGCGGGTGCTCGACAAGACCTTCTCGGACGCAAAGTTCGATGCGCTCGTGAGGGAGGATGCCCCCCTGCGCGACGACGTCGAAGAAGCCATTCTGCGGGCGCACCCGCGATCCTATCTAGACGATATCAAGTCAAAGCGCCCAGCGTCCGGCGAACCGCCGGTCCGACTGGACCCCGATACAGTCCTTTCGGCCGGCACATGGGAGGCGGCGCTTCGGGCGGTCGGGTCGGGGCTCCATGCCGTCGATCGGGTCTTCGAGACGTCCAGCGATGTAAGAAACGCCTTCGCCCAGGTTCGCCCCTGCGGACACCATGCGGAGAAAAGCCGTGCGATGGGCTTCTGCCTGTTTTCCAACGCGGCGATTGCCGCCCATTATGCGAGGGCACGGCACGGATGCGACCGGGTTGCGGTTGTCGATTTCGATGTGCATCACGGCAACGGGACGCAAGATATTTTCTGGGGCGAGAGGGATCTCTTTCTCGGCTCCACCCATCAGATGCCGCTTTATCCGGGTACCGGCGCGCCGCGGGAGACAGGCGAACATGGCAACATTACGAATGCGCCGCTTCGGCCGAATGACGGCGGCGGGCCGTTCCGGGCGGCGTTCAACGAGACTATTCTGCCAGCGCTTGCCAACTTCTCGCCGGATCTCATCGTCATCTCGGCGGGCTTCGATGCACACGAGGCGGATCCGTTGGCCAATCTGCGGCTTGTGGAGGATGACTTCGTGTGGGCGACAGACAAATTGATGGAAGCGGCCGAACGCCACGCAAAGGGGCGCGTTGTCTCAATGCTTGAAGGCGGTTACGATCTCGACGCGCTCGGGAGCTCTGCCGGTCGCCACGTCGAAATGCTGATGAGTGCTTGAAGACGTGTGGAAGACTTGAAGCAAAACCGTGGGATCAACTAATCGTGGTCAGTGACGTAACCAACCAAAAAAACGCCGACATCGCGGATATGAGTTTCGAGCGGGCGCTGAAGGAACTCGAAGCTATCGTCGGGCGCCTGGAACGGGGTGATGTTGAACTTGAAGAGAGCATCACGATTTACGAAAGGGGTGAGGCGTTGCGGAACCACTGTGACCGATTGTTGAAGCAGGCCGAAGCCAAAGTCGAGAAACTGACTGTCGGCCAGGATGGCCAGCCAACCGGAACCCAACCGCTCGACCCGTCTTGAGTGTCAGTGCACGTGCAGCAGCCCGCGACATTGCCTGAGCTTTCCGCCGGCCTTCGTTCGGAATAATGTAACAGCGTTAACATGTCATGCTGATCGTCTGAGATGGGGGCATCGTATACCCCGGCGATAACCGATCGGCGAACGCGTTCAGGCCAAGAAAACAACCCATGACAAAAACTCCACTCCTCGACACGATCAAACTGCCGAATGATTTGCGTGAATTGCCTCAATCCGAGCTCCGGCAGGTGGCGGATGAGTTGCGTGCCGAGACGATCGACGCTGTCTCCGTCACGGGCGGGCATTTGGGAGCGGGGCTCGGTGTGGTTGAACTCACCACGGCGCTGCACTGGGTCTTCGAAACGCCTGACGACCGGGTTATCTGGGATGTCGGGCACCAATGTTATCCGCACAAGATTCTGACAGGCCGTCGCGATCGCATTCGTACGCTGCGCCAGGCCGGTGGACTTTCCGGTTTCACAAAACGGGCGGAAAGCGAATACGATCCGTTCGGCGCCGCGCACTCGTCGACATCGATCTCGGCCGGCCTCGGCATGGCGGTGGCGCGCGATCTGTCGGGCAAGGACAACAATGTCGTTGCCGTGATCGGCGATGGGGCAATGAGTGCCGGAATGGCTTACGAGGCCATCAACAATGCCGGTGCGCGCAACGAGCGTCTCGTCGTCGTGCTCAACGACAATGATATGTCGATCGCGCCGCCGACGGGCGCCCTTTCGCATTATCTCGCGCGTACCACGTCAAGTGGAACCTATCTTTATATGCGCGATATCGCCAAGCAACTGGCGAAGCGGCTGCCGAAGACCTGGGAACGGCGGGCGGCGCGTATGGAGGAGTA
>CAZWCL010000332.1:0-4547 GCA_964632265.1 uncultured Hyphomicrobiaceae bacterium
GCTCATCCCGGTCCGCGCCGTTGCCTGACGTTACCGTGATATCGGCTGTGATGGATACTCGGCAGCGTCGATCAATGAGGCGAGTCCGGCGTCCGCCTTAACTATGACGCCTTTAAGTCCGATGGTCGATCATACCTATCCTCCCCTCAATAAAACTTATCGCGGTCACCTATCTGGCCGGCGATCCGATCAGACCGTTGCGTACGGGGCGGGCAACCCAAAAGGACGACGAAATGAAAAAGATCATCCCTGCCTTGGCCACACTTGCCCTAGTCACATCGACCATCGCCGCGAGCGCACAGGCAGACCGAATAGAAATCGGGCTCCTCGAGTGCACAGGCGAAGGCGGATGGGGTTTGATCATCGGCTCGCAGAAAACGATGCGCTGCACCTTTTCATCCCCCGGCGGCCGCCCGAAAGGCTACTACGATGCGACGGTGACCAAGTTCGGTCTCGACATCGGGAAGACCGGTAAGACGGCGATGATCTGGGGTGTTTTCGCACCATCCTCATCAGCGGGCGATAGCTACCAGGTGGGCTCGCTGGATGGCGATTACGCCGGCATTGGAGCCGAAGCCTCAGCCGGTGTCGGCCTGGGCGCAAACGCTCTTCTCGGTGGCGGGAATTCCTCGATCGCCCTGCAGCCACTGAGCGTCAAGGCGCAAACCGGCATCAACATCGCCGGCGGCGTCGAAACATTGGCGCTCCGCTTCGTGGGGCCAGCGGACGAATGATCCGACCCCGGCTGTAAAGAGGTCGGTAATTCCAGATAATGATTGGCCCCCGGGATTTGGGTTCGGGCTGGAGCTGTCTGGTGAGAACGGTCGCGAGACCGAACAGTCACACAACACTCCAGCCCGCAGCCCGCGTGCGCGTGACGACACGCTCACCACCGCCAAGCATCTCCCCGCTCTAGATTTCCTGCGGTGGCTATAAAACAAGGTGACAGCGAGAAGCCAAACGCACCGGGGGACGTGGCGCATCTGGTTCTCACTGTCGCGTAAGGTAGATCTTGCCTTGGACTCTGCCTTACGAAACTGAACATTAGCAGGTACCAGAACGGGCCGTCACGATTCTCGATTGCGCAGGTAAAAACCGTTCCGGCAGCACTCACCGAAGAATGGCAAGAACCCAGACTGAAAACGGCACGGCTGACGCCAGAGCCGCCACAAGCCACAATTCCCAAAATGAAAACAACGAAAAAATATTACGCATTCTACCAACCCGCCACTCTGGATATGATCAGTCGATAGGGTTGATGGCCGCAACCCTCAGCGACCATCAACCTACCCCGCTTGGAGGCGCTCGCAAGCGCCTCGTCATATACTTTATTCAGCAATAATTCGCTTCAACTACTATCGTGCCAAGAATGATACTATCAACACTTTGGAAATCACCACAGATCACCGGCATTTTTCGACGAGAAATCAAACACCGCCACAAATGTTTCATAATCCACGTTGCTGTAAAGTAACATCTCCCAACTAGATCTCAACTTTGACGTGAAAATATTGTAGCAGCCACTCAAGGGTGCAGGTCGCCGCAAAATAAAGCCGTCAGGCAGTCCGCCTGACGTCCCACTTTTCCACCCAAGCCGCTCCAATTGCCAGCACGGCGATCAAAACAACAGCGAGGCGGAACACAGCGACAGCAACCGTTGCCCTCCGAAGGCAAGGCTCACAGTGTTCTTGATGCGCTTTTTGAACTGAACGAATTGCCGGGAACGCGAACGATTGAGCGACCGACGCTTCTCAGTTGCTGCAGGGGATCGCGCGCGCGGTGCACTGCCATTTCGAGCCGACCCGCGCACAGCCGATTTCGCGGCGCTTGGCGAGCGTCCATTGCGCGTAGGCCCGGCCAAACTTGCCGTTCGCAATGCGCTTCTTCCAGGCTCTGCGCGCCTGGCGGCGGGCCACACCTTTAACAAAGCGCGGCTTGCCGTAACCATGGATAAAACTAGCGACACAATGCTTTGGCGCTGCGATGACGCCGGCGTTGGCGGCTGGCGATGACGGGGTCTGCAAGCCGAGGATAATCGGGAGGCTTACGGCAAAAAGAGCAATGCGTTTCATGGGATTGGGCCCTTTCGGCATAGAACTGGATAACGATGGTGAAGCGGCGGCACGGCCGGAAGCTTCTACCTAGTCTGTCGCGACGGCGCCGAAATGGGTTCAACGATTGGCGAAAAAATTTCTGGAGGGCCTACCGCCGCCTGTTGGCGGAGGGGAAATCAGGGAGCGGCCACTCACAAAAAATACCGGCGAGCCGTGGCTCGCCGGTGACGGCGCAGGGGAGCTTTGGAGGCGACAGCCCTCCCCGCCGGTGCAATAGAGGAAGGTCGAATCAGGACCCGCAGCTGCCCTTATCCCGCCCCCAAGCGATGCAGATATCGAAACGGCGGAATCGGATGTGAATGATACCCTTCTGGGGTCCATTGCCAGCGCTCGCAAACTTGCCCATGGCACTGTTTGCGGCTCGATTGAGCTGGCGGCTGGTAAGTTTGATCCCTTTGCGTGCTGCCGCACGGGCAATCTGGGATTTGAGCGCGGTCTCGCTGATGCGGCTGGTTCTGAGGTTGACGCCGACTTTGCCCACGGCATTCTTTGCCATTTTGCCGACCGGCTTGGCCGGTGAAGCTGCCTGAACGGTAGAGAAGGCTGCGCTTGTAAGGACGACAGCTACGACAGCAGCCAGGGTGGCTTTCGTGAATTTGGACATTGGAATTTTCCTTTTCCGGTAGAGCATTTTGTCTGGGTTAGGTCTGGTTTGAAGATCATGGGGAGCGCTGCGATGTCTCAAAGCTCCTAGTTGCCTCCACGGCAGGGACGGCCATGAGCAGTGCAGCGCCATTTCAGGCCGACACGCCGGCAGCTGTAGCTCTTGCTGCGCGCCATTGCGTAGACCGACCACTTCCAGCCGTAGGTTTTGCGGACGTGGCGGCGCCATTCGGTGCGGGCACTCACGCGAGCAGAGATGTTCGTCCACTTCTTGCCGCCCGACTTGGCGACGGAGAACGACTTACACACCTTGGCGTCGGCCATGGTGGCGGTCAGCGGCAACGTAGCAGCCAGCGCCAACGCCACGAGGGCGGACTTGGTAGCCAGATTGGCCGGACACTTGGCGGCCGGGTTGATTGTAGTGTGCGATGCGGTGATGGACATGGCGGATCTCTTTAGCGATGCGTTGCTGTGCCGGTTGGCGGTTTCCGCGGCCAGGTGGCTTAGCGCCATTTCCTGCCCGCTATGTTTGGTGGGTCGCCGCATCGACGGAGATGGTTCAAAGCTGCTTGATATTTTTTCGTGGCCGCGAAGCCCAGGCCATAACGGCAGGCCGAACGCAAATCGGGCCGGCTTTCGCGAACCCGGTTTAAAAAGTGAAAGACGCAGAGTTGAGGTGTCCGTCAGCGCCGCGCGGCGAGCACGCTCTCGAGGCGGCCCAGCGCCCGGACGGCGTCTGCTTCCCCGGCGCCAAAAGACGGATCTCGCCCCGGAGGCCCGAGATCGCGCGCGCCATACAAGAGAACGTCGAGGACCTCGCGGGCATTGAGGTCCGGCACCCGCTGGAGGAGAAGCGCGATGATGCCGCTCACATGCGCCGCCGCGAACGACGTGCCTGAGTGCATGCCGTGCGCCTTGCCGGGAATCGGGGCGAAAATGTCGACACCCGGCGCCGCAATGGCAATGTAGCTCCCGCGGTTTGCTTTTCCGTAGAGCTTATCGGCCGGATCGGTTGCCGTGACGGCGATCACCTCCTTATAGGCCGCCGGATAGGCCGGTTGAGCATCAGCGCCACCGTTACCTGCCGCCGCCACCATGATGGCGCCGCGCTTGGCCGCCGACCTGATGATACGGCCGAGCTGCGGGTCACGCGGCCCCTCGAAGCTGAGATTGAGTATCCGTGCCGTCTGCCCGACGGCCCACTCGAGACCGCTCGCCAGGACAAACGTCGTCGCAAGCTTCGGCCCGCCCCGGACGCCCGCTTTGAAAGCCCTCACATCGAGCAGCCGCGCCCGTGGCGCGACGCCCCGCACGAGACCGCGGCCGCCGATAATACCGGCGACCGCAGTACCATGAGTGTCAAAGGCGTCTTCCTGGTCACCAAACACATCGAAATGACTTGCGACCGCGTCTTTGAGATCAGGGTGCACCCGGTCGACACCGGAATCGATAACGGCAACAAGCACACCCTCCCCCCGCGCAAGGGCATGCGCCGAAACCGCATTGACCTTGGTCAAACCGTATTGCGCCGCAAGCGCCGGAGGTGGCGTATTGGGGTTCTCGGGCACGGCACCGCCCGGGCCGGGTAAAGCGGGGGGCTGGCCCGAAGCATTCGGCGCATCCGGGACGTCAGGTGCATCCTGCGGCTGTTGTTCAGGCAGCCCAGCTTGGTCGGGCGCACCCTGCGGCGCCGGCGCGTTCTGCGGACCTGGCGGCTGTGGCCCAGGCGTCATAGGAGCCGTGGGCAATGGCTCGGGCGCCGCCGCCATATTGGGACTGGGCGACCGATAAAGATAATTCGGCTGAGCGGCGGATACGCGCGGGTCACGC
>CAZWCL010000333.1:0-4469 GCA_964632265.1 uncultured Hyphomicrobiaceae bacterium
TGGCTTGCCGACCAAGCAGGATATTCTCGCTTTCATCGAGAACGCGCAGGAAAAGGTTGGCAAGCGTGAGATCGCCCGAGAATTCCGCGTCAAGGGGGCGGACCGGCGTGCTTTCAAAGGGCTGCTCGATGAGATGGCGGCGGAGGGGCTGCTTGTTGGCAACCGCAAAGACTTCCGCCAGCCGGGGCATCTCCCCCCGGTAACCGTCGTCGAGATCAAGGGGGTCGATAGCGATGGTGATCTTGTCGCCGAACCCGTGACTTGGGATGCCGACGAGGGTCCGCGCCCACGGATCATCGTAAATGACAGCCGCACGCCTGGTAGTCTTGGCCGAAATTCCAAGCGAGCCGATTCGCGTCCGGCCGGAGTTGGCGACCGGATCCTCGCCCGCCTTGCCCGGCTCGAGACGCCAACCGATAGCGGTGCGCTTTATGAGGCGTCGGTCATCCGGCGGCTGCCACGCGAGCGCACCACGTTGCTCGGTATTTTCCGTTCGCACGCTCGCGGTGGTGGTGAGATCGATCCCGTGGATCGCAAGTCGCTCAAGACGTGGATCGTCAATCGCGGTGACGAAAAGGACGCCAAGGATGGTGACCTGGTTCGCTTCGATACCGTGCGTGGCGGGCATCGGCTGACGACGGCGCGGGTCACCGAGGCGCTGGGCAATCCGGACCAGCAACAAAAAATCAGCCTGATCGCCATCCACGCGCACGGGCTGCCGGATGAGTTTCCCGAACCCGTGCTTGATGAACTCGACGACCTACCACGTCTCGATCCTGCAACGCGCACAGACCTCACGGACATGGCGTTACTGACGATCGACCCGGAAGATGCCCGCGACCACGACGATGCCGTGCATGCGGCACCGGACGACGACCCGGCCAATCCCGGCGGCTTTATCGTCCACGTTGCCATCGCCGATGTCGCACACTACGTGCGCGCCGGCACGCGGCTCGACAGAGAGGCCCAGAAGCGCGCCAACTCGATCTACTTTCCCGATCGCGTAGTGCCCATGCTGCCCGAAAAGATCTCCAACGATCTTTGTTCACTTCGCGAGGGGGAGCCGCGGCCGTGCCTTGCCGTGCGCATGGTGTTTGATTCGGACGGAAGAAAGCGCCGGCACCGTTTCATGCGCGCGATGATGGTGAGCCACGCCAAGTTGAGCTACCAGCAGGCGCAGGCGGCGTTTGATGGCAACCCGGACGCGGTGGCGGAGCCGCTTATGGATGCCGTCCTGACGCCGCTATGGAACGCCTATCAGGTGTTGGCTGGGGCACGCGATCAGCGCGCGCCCCTCGACCTTGATTTGCCCGAACGGCGCATTCGCCTCGATGCCGAGGGCCGCGTGGCCGGCATTACGGTGCCCGAAAGGCTTGATGCGCACCGGCTAATCGAAGAGTTCATGATCCAGGCGAATGTCGCCGCCGCAGAAGCGCTCGAGGACCGCCAGTCACCCGTCGTCTACCGGGCTCATGACCAGCCCTCCAAGGAGAAGATCAAGGGCCTTTCGGAGTTCCTCGAAACGCTTGAACTGAAACTACCCAAGACCTCGAACCTGCGGCCCGAGCATTTCAACGGAGTCCTCGCTTACGCGCAGGGGTTGCCGGTCCCCGAGCTTGTCTCCGAAGTTGTGCTCCGCGCCCAGGCGCAGGCCGAGTACGCAACCGACAACTACGGCCACTTCGGCCTCAATCTCCGGCGTTACGCCCACTTCACCTCGCCTATCCGGCGCTATGCCGATCTCCTCGTGCATCGTGCGCTGATCAAGGCTTACAAGCTCGGTGAGGGTGGCCTTACGCCCGAACAGATGGGCGAGCTGAAAACGATTGCCGAGGAGATTTCGTTCACCGAGAGGCGCACCATGGCGGCCGAACGAGAGACGACAGATCGTCTGATCGCGGGTTATCTCGCCGAGCAGGTTGGCGCCGAATTTTCCGCGCGCATTTCCGGCGTGACGCGCTCGGGTCTGTTCGTGCGGCTCGCCGAGACCGGTGCTGACGGGTACATTCCGGCCTCTACACTCGGTGATGATTACTACATCCACGTCGAGGAACAGCATGCGCTCGTCGGGGAGCGCTCGAACCGCGCCTACAGGCTTGGTGACGAGGTCGACGTGCGTCTCGTCGAGGCGATTCCGACCGCTGGTGCGCTGAGATTTGAAATGCTCAGCGAAGCGCGCAAAGGCCACGTTGCGCTGCAAAAAGGATGGCGCGGTCGCGGGGGGCGTCAGCATCGTCATCGCCGCCGCTAGGGCCGTTGTCAGGTGCTCGGGCTAGAGCGGGTCCGATCTTGGTGGTACCGCTTTCGCGATCCAGGTCACTAGCAGGCAGTTGGTCTCAGGCGCAAGTTGCGGCGTTGCGGCTTCTTGACGGGAGGCTTGCGAGCGCAGATCTTTGCGCCATGGCTATGAAAATCGAAAATGCTCCGGCACAGGTGCCCGCCTCTGATCGCCGCGCTGTCGGCCAGGCGATGTGGCGCGGCGTGCGCTCCACCTGTCCGCAATGCGGTACGGGTTCGCTGTTTTCGTCGTACCTCAAGGTATCGGATGAATGTGCGGGCTGCGGCACGGAGCTTCACCACCACAGGGCTGATGACGCCCCGCCCTATTTCACGATTTTCATTGTCGGCCATATCGTCATTGCCGGTGTCTTGGCGCTTGAGCAGGCAGCAAAACCGTCGGCCTGGTTGCATGCTGCGGTCTGGATGCCGCTCACGCTCATCCTGAGCCTGATCCTGCTGCCGCGTATCAAGGGTGCTTTGGTCGGTCTCCAATGGGCACTCAGAATGCACGGGTTCGATCATCGTGAGAGCGTGGACGGCAGCGACGTCAGCGACGTCGATGCCGAGACGGCACCGGTGACAGCGCCTGTTGGCCGGATCTGACGGCGGGCTCTGCCATGAGTGGCGAAGATACGAGTGCCGAGGACACGTCAACATCCGGCGCCGGTGCGTCCGGGCGGACAAGCCAATCAGGCCCACAGGCGGGACGCCCGCGCGATGCCGCTACGCTGGTCATCGTCGACGCCTCCGGCGGCGAACCCCGCGTCTTGATGGGGCGGCGGCGTGCGACTCAGGTCTTCATGCCAAACAAGATTGTTTTTCCGGGCGGCCGCGTCGACGACGCCGACAAGATTGTGCCCGCCGCGGATCAATTGGCCGATATAGAGACTGAGAAGGTTCTCCTCGAGATGCGCGGCAGGCCAAGCGCTAGGCGCGTGCGGGCACTTGCACTGGCGGCTGTTCGCGAAACGTTCGAGGAGACCGGCGTCATCATCGGCGGCGCGGGTAACGAGGCTACCGCAAACGCGGCGGTCACGGATCATGCTACATGGCTGGCCTTTTTCGCAGAAAATTTCACGCCGGCGCTTGGCGGACTGAGCCTTTTTGCGCGAGCGATAACGCCGCCGGGGCGACCGCGGCGTTATGATACGCGCTTTTTTTGTGTATCTGCCGAGAAGATCGCCGCTGAAGCACGCGCGATCGATGATGAGTTGCGCGATGTTTCATGGCACAGGCTCAGCGAAACCGCGGGGCTCGATATTGCCCCGATTACCCGCGTCATCCTGGAAGACCTGGCGGATCGATTGCGCGCCGCGCCGCTCGGGCCCCACGTTGCGTCTTATCCATTCTACCATCATCAGCGCGGCACTTACCGGCGCGATATGCTTGCCACGCAGGTCACTTTATAGCGCGCGAGATAGGTGATTTTCCCATCAACCGCAGGTCTTGACATGGTAATGCCAGCAGGTGCATACGAGTACGTCCCGGTGTCCGACTGGGCGCCTACAAGTGGAATTAAGGATCGCTGATCATGGCCAAGCCCGTGACCCAAAAAATCAAACTGCTCTCGACGGCAGGAACCGGCTTTTATTACGTGACAAAGAAGAACCCGCGTAATCAAACCGAAAAAATGAGCATGCGGAAGTACGATCCCGTCGCGCGTAAGCACGTCGAGTTCAAGGAAGCCAAGATTAAGTAATTTTAGCCAGACCTCATGGGTCTGGTATAGCGCCCAGATTCATCAAATACGCCGCAGCCTGCGTGTCGGGCGCTGGCAGATCCAGTTGCGCATCGACTGCTGGCTGATCAGCGACAAAAGAAAACTGAATTGAGGTCGCTTTATCCTGGAACCTTGCCCGAACCTGGCTGTTAACCTAGTTCGCGCATTAGCCAACAGATGACCGGCTGGAATCGTGAAGACGTGCTTGGAATCTGGCTGGCAATAAATTGGACCAGAGGATGCAAACCACCCAGTAGCGGGGTAGATCCGGGCGACCTGTTCCTCTGGTCCTGAACCAAGCAGATATCAAAGAGGGCGTAGACATCTGGCCTGGTATCATAATACGCACATCCGGCGCCGTGCTCTGTACGCCGCATAGTTTCGTTTCCAAGCTAACGAGCGGAACTATAGTTTGACAAGTGGAATCTAACGATTCTCACGAATCGCTGGTGCACTGCGGTAGAATTTC
>CAZWCL010000334.1:0-4466 GCA_964632265.1 uncultured Hyphomicrobiaceae bacterium
ACCGAGAGCCCGTTTTCATCGAAAATCGCACCATCACGCTCAATGATGCCGATAATTTTGCAGCCATCTTCCTCTTGCAGAAACTTCGCCGCGTGATAACCGACATTGCCGAGCCCCTGCACGACAACGCGCTTACCTCCCAGCCCGCCGGACAGTTTCGTCGCCGCGACATCTTCGGGATGGCGGAAAAACTCGCGCAGCGCGAACTGCACTCCCCTTCCCGTCGCCTCTGTTCTCCCGGCGATACCGCCGGAATGGAGGGGCTTGCCCGTCACACAGGCGCGGCTGTCGATTTCGTTCGTATGCATGCGCCGGTACTGGTCGGCGATCCACGCCATCTCTCGTTCACCCGTGCCCATATCCGGCGCCGGCACGTTCTGCGCCGGATGGATCAGGTCGCGCTTGGCGAGCTCATAGGTGAAGCGGCGCGTGATCAGCTCCAACTCGTGCGGCTCCCAATCGCGCGGATCGATTGCAAGCCCGCCTTTGGCGCCCCCAAACGGCACTTCCACCAATGCACACTTGTAGGTCATCAGCGCCGCCAGCGCCTCGACCTCGTCCTGATGGACATGGCCGGCATACCGTATGCCGCCCTTGGCTGGTTCGACGTGCTCGGAATGAACCGACCGATAGCCGGTGAAGGTGTGCAATTCACCGCGAAGCCGGACCCCGAACCGGACTGTATAGGTCGAATTGCAGACCCGTATTTTCTCTGCCAATCCCGGCGCCATGTCCATGCACGCCGCCGCCCTCAGAAACATCATGTCGACGGATTCAAGGAAACTCGGCTCGTCCAGTTCGTCTCGCATTATGCGTCTCCTACCCTGATGGGCTTGCGGCTGCTGGCGAGCCGGGCCCGTTGTTTTTTCAGCCCCTTCGGATTTCGGCCTCGAGATGGAGCTTTGCTTTAAGAAACCAAACACTTGTCAGCACCAAACCTTCAAATATTTCCTGTTTCGCATGATCGCTCCATCCTCCTTGATCTACTGGCTCCGCGGCTTCAACACATCGGCCAGACTGACCTTGCCGCTGCCGGGTTTCAGCGGCTTTTGCTGACTTGGGTCCGGCGACCATCCGGTCATCGTGATCAGTTCGAACGTCGCCCGGATACGCCGGGCCCCATCGTCAGCTGGAAACTCTTCGCCATAAAGTTCGGCTGCCCGCAGCAGCACGCCGCGCGTCATCGGCCGCCGGCTTCGATCGACCAAAACATTCGTCGCCCCCATAGCCTTGAGTTCCCGCATCAAGTCGAGCGCGTTTGCATACGACACTGTCACACTCTCGGCATCCGTCACCGGCAATGCAAATCCCGCCCGCTGCAAGAGCGCTCCCGCGTCGCGCACGTCGACGAACGGCAGCACGCGCGGCGCCGCGCCACCACTCATTTCCGCTTCCGTCTGCAACATCACCCGCCGCAATTCCATCAGTGTCGCCCCGCCGAGCAGCACGCCAATAAACAGTCCATCGGGCTTGAGCGCCTTCTCGATCTGCCGCAGCACTCCCGGCAGGTCATTAGCGTACTGCAGTGACAGTAACGCGACCGCCAGATCATAGGCCTCATCGGCAACGGCAAGCGTATCAGTGCCGCCACCGATGGCCTCGATGGCCCTGTCGCAACCCAGCTCTTGGTCATCCACGAACCCCTCGGCAACGTCGATGACATTCACCATCGGGACACCATCGGCCACCAGTGCGCGCGCCACCCGCCGGCCGTAGTCACCAACCACCAGCGCCTTGGAAAAACTGCGCTTGATGAGCGACAGGCGATCGCGAACATCTTGCAGCGCATGATCGAGCAGAAAATCGGGCGGCGGCTCATTTCCAACTCGCCCGTTTGCCATCTGCCGCAGAAGCCTACGACGGCGTTCCTCCAGCAATCGCGTGTCGAAGATTTCCGGCGCACCGCTCATTTCCGATCATCAATTCCTTTTTTTCTCGGCCACCTTTATTGCCATGGCACTCGTTATTCCCTTGGCAAGTTGTCCATCGCCCTTCAGCATGACAAGCCATCTGAACTCATAACACGAACTGTTGCACCATGGTTCAAGCGGACACGGACAGTCAAAGCGGCACGCCGCAATCCAGGCGTCGCCTCCCGGCTTTTGCGCATCGCATCAAAGCCGCCACCGCCGCCTTTGCCGATTTTCTGGTCCCGCCCGCCTGCCTGGCTTGCCGCGAACCCGTCGCCGGCCACGACACGATCTGCGCCACCTGCTGGTCCACCGTCTCATTCATCCGCCCGCCGTTATGCGACCGGCTCGGCATCCCGATGCCATTCGACACGGGCGAGGCCACGATGATATCCGCCCGTGCCGCAGCTCACCCGCCGCCATACGATCGCGCCCGCGCAGCCGCAGCCTTCGATGGCGTTGTGCGTGAGATGATCCTGCAGTTCAAGTACGGCGACACCCACAACGCCCGCAAACTGTTCGGCCGCTGGCTGGCGTCCGCCGGCGCTGATCTGATCCGCGAAGCCGATGTTATCGTCCCGGTACCGATGCACCGCGGCCGTCTTCTTGCGCGCCGCTTCAACCAATCAGCCATCCTCGCGCGAGAACTTTCACGCGTTTCCTCGAAACGCTACGCGCCATCGCTGATCATCCGCCAGCGGGCGACGACCTCTCAAGTCGGCCTCAGCGCCCAGCAGCGCCGCCGCAATCTTGCCGGCGCCTTCGCCACCCCGCCACGCCGGCACACCAGCATCAAAGGGCGCAACGTCCTCCTGATCGATGACGTAATCACCACCGGCACGACGCTGAACGCATGTACGCGCACCCTGCGGCGCGCGGGGGCGGCGCGAATTGATTGCCTTGCGATCGCGATGGTCACCGATGATTCAGCGGTCACACTTTAGCCGCCTGCTAAAGCATCCATAGGGCCACCCTGGCCGCCGCCACAGGGCGCGGCGGCGGCTCCCCGGCGCGTATGCCGCACCCTGCGAGCGAGCAACCATCCGCTTTGCGCACAACAAGCCAACCCACTATATTCAAGCGTCCACAAAACAACTGACACGGAACCTCATGGCCGAAATCAAGATCTACACCTCGATGTGGTGCCCATATTGCACGATGGCGAAACGGCTCCTCAAGACCAAGGGCGCGGCGTTCGATGAAACTGACGTCACGATGAACGCCCCTGCGCGTGCCAAGATGACCGAACTTGCAGGTGGCCGCACGTCCGTACCGCAGATTTTCATCAACGGAGAGCACATTGGCGGGTGCGATGAGCTTCACGCACTCGACGCTGAGGGCAAGCTCGACCCGCTCTTGGCCACCTGAACGCAAAATTCTTTTGCGTTGGCCCGTCTGTGGCGCCCTCGCTTTTCTTTTCACTCTACCATTCAGAGACCTCCATGCCCGGCGATATCCCTTCCACAGATCGCGACAAACAGAGCTTTACGGCGGCCCTGATACAGACCTGCTCCGGCCGCGATGTTGATCAAAACCTCACTGAAATCGGCGCAATGATCCGCGATGCCGCCGCGGCCGGGGCCGATTACATCCAGACGCCCGAAGTCACGACGGTCATCGAGACCGACGCCAAACGCATGCCCGAAGTCATCGAACCGGTTGCCGGCAACCGTGCCCTCGCAACCTATCAAGAATTGGCCCGCGAACTCGGCATCTGGCTGCACATCGGCTCCATGGCCATAGCGCTCCACCACAATGGCGCAGGCGCCGACACACCGCCCTACGCCAATCGTTCCTTCCTCTTCACACCGGCTGGCGATGTTGCCGCCACCTACGACAAGATCCACATGTTCGATGTCCAGATCTCCTCGGGGCAAACCTACCGCGAAAGCAAGCGCTACGCGCCCGGCAGAGCCAGCGTACTGGTGGACCTGCCCTGGGCCACCCTCGGATTGACGATCTGCTATGACATGCGCTTTCCAGCGCTCTACCGTGCCCTGGCCAAAGGCGGCGCCGAGGTTATCGCAGTACCGTCATCATTTACCGTGCCGACCGGAAAGGCACACTGGCATGCGCTCCTGCGTGCGCGCGCGATTGAATCTCAGTGCTTTATCCTCGCGGCCGCACAGGCAGGCCACCATGAATCCGGCCGCGACACCTACGGCCACTCGATTGCGATCTCACCTTGGGGAGAAATTCTATCTGAAGCCGACGGCGAAACTACCGGTTTCATTTTAGCCGAAATCGACTTGAACGAAGTGACGAAAGCGAGAGATCGTGTTCCATCATTGAATAACGACCAGCTATTTGAAATCACGCGCGTCCAAACTACATAAGAGAAGCGTTTGCACAGCGACTTTTCATCGTTCAAGCGAGACCATAATGATAAAATACAATCTCGAGTGCGATAAAGATCATCAGTTCGCCGGCTGGTTTCAGTCGAGCGCAGCGTTTGACCAGCAGGCCAAACGGAAACTGGTAGACTGCCCGACCTGCGGCTCTACCGAGATTCGCAAAGCCTTGATGGCGCCCAATGTCACCACGAGCCGGAAAAGC
>CAZWCL010000335.1:0-4463 GCA_964632265.1 uncultured Hyphomicrobiaceae bacterium
ATCGCGGTGATTTCAAAGCGGTGAAGATGCGTGTCGGCTCCGGCGATGGCACGCTCGCTCATTCGGTTGCCCGGGTGAAGGCGGCGCGCGAGGGGCTTGGGCCGGATATCGATATCATGTGCGATGCGCACGGGACGTTTACGGTCTCGGAGGCGAAGCGCTTCTGCCGGGGCGTTGCTGACTGCAACATTGCGTGGTTCGAGGAACCGGTGATCGCGGATGACAAGCAGGGCCTCGCCGAAGTACGCCGCTCGTCCGATGTGCCGATTTCTACTGGCGAAAGCGAGTTTACCCGGTTTGCTTTCCGCGATCTGCTCGAATTGCGGGCGGCGGATATTCTGCAGCCGGACCTCGCAATATGTGGCGGGATCACGGAAGGTATGCGGATCGAGGCGTTATGTTCGGCGTATCAGGTGCGGTTTGCGGCGCACCTGTGGGGTGGAGCGGCGTGCTTCGCGGCCGGGCTGCAGGTTTCGGCCGTCGCCAGCAGTGCCTGGATTTTGGAGTATTCGCTTGGCGCCAACCCGATGCTGCATGATCTCGTCGAGGAAAGTTTTGCGCCCGTCGATGGCCATATCGAAATTCCGGACCGGCCTGGGCTCGGGATCACGCTTGATGAGGACTTTGTCCAGCGGCACCGGGTGAAGCGATAGGAAATTTCTAGCAGGCTGTTGAAGAACTCATGTGGCTCGCGACGCCTGGCGCTTTTTCGCCCCGGATGCGTAAAAGCGTGGTGTCCCAAAGGGATGCGGCGAAATTGACCCGCTCAGCTTCGTTGCGCCGCCTTGATGTGGGATCCATCACATCTGCGACGGACGCGCCTTGTGAGCGGCCAATTTCGTCTCGCATCGCGACCTCACTGAGTTCTTCAACAGCCTGTTAGTCTTAAGAATGAGGGAAAATGGTCCCCGGTTTATTCGGGGTAGACCTCGGCTGTACCGTTCTCGATGTAATAACCAACCGGGATGTCAGCCGTACCGTCAACGAGGGTGAGGGACTGTTCCTGCAGCTTTGTCTGCAGGCGGCCGGTGACCCAGACGGGAGTGAAGAGATCCTTAACGGTAAAACTCTTCGCCAGCCGGACGATTACAATCTGATTAGGCGGTGGTGGCGGCACGTGAATGCAGGCGCCGACATATGGCACAAGCAGGAAGTCCTTCGTGCCGGTTTCGGAGAATTCAAGTGGCAGCAAGTAGCCGGCGAGCCGGATAGCCTGGCCGAGCAGCTTGTCGTTGACGATTTTGCCACGTTCGGCAACCGCTTCCGTCCAATGCGCATAGGCCTGAAGTAGCTCGTCAACGTCGTGACCACGTTGCTTGAACTGCCGCTCGAAGAGCTTGGCATCTTTAACGCCCTGCCGGTTCTGGACCAATTTTTTTTCGGCATCGGTCAATCCCCTCGCCCAAGAAATCGTTTCGATGTCGAACCGATGTTCTTCGTCCAGTTTGGCCAGAGGATTGTCGAGGGGCGGCAGCTTGGGCTTTAGGTTTTCCCAGTTAATTTCGGTCGCAGCCAGCGCCGCCGAGACGCTGGCAAGGCAGACCATGAAGAGCACGGTAAGTGCCGGCAGGATTGCGATGCGTGGCAATCCGATCATGATCCATCCCCCGTTCGCAAGCACCTAGTTTGGTCAATGGTGGCAGGACGCGCTGCGGCAAAGCCGGAAATTGCGCCAGTGAGCCAGACTTAATATTACGCCCCCGAAAACGGTCAAGATCCGTTCGCCAGCTTCGCCGAGAAGGTCGTGGCCGAGCAATGCGACGACAATGAGAACCGCCAATCCGCCGAGGCCATATAGAATCACAGCGGTGTCCTTATGCCGCCAGCAGCCAAGACTTAAAGCGACAATGCTCATCGGGATCACGAACCAGACCAACGTCTGGTGAAACGCCTCCTGGCCGATTAAAGAGACGCCGATTGCAGGAAAAACACCGATGATCAGTGGTAGCGTAAGGCAGTGCAACGCGCATAGAACGGACGTTGAAATTGCTGTTCGGTCGAGTAGGCCGATGAAAAATTGCTGGTTCATGGTTCGGCTCCAATGGTTGATGTTATATCATAACGCGCTTGGGCCAACCTGTTCAAGGCGGATTCGCTGTTGTCGGTGCGGCCTGTATGATCGTGTTACGTGAGCAACGATCGTGAAAGCGGCGCGAGATACAGCACCGGCTAAGCTGCTCTTGAACCACGGGCGTAATCGTCTGATTGCACGACGCCGCGCGCGGCTGCGAAGGAGTTTACGCGTGTGAGACGCGCACGATCTTGGGATTGATCTCCATTGCGGCGCAGGTATTGGTTTCGGTGTCGTAGGCGAGACGGTCGGACAGCCGCTCAAGGGATAAGCCGTACATGTGGAAGTGGCGGCGGGGGATGCTGCCCGGCGTTGCAACGCTGTGGATGTCGTCGGGCATCATCGAGACGCTTTCGCCGTCATGGATGCGAACCGTGCGCGCCAGCGCTATTTTCGCGGGGCCTGGTTCGTGGCCACCTTCGACGCGATCGTAAAGAAAGTTCTCCTCACAGCCTGAGAGCCCGGCAACCACTGCCCACGTATTGTGATTGTGGGGGCGGACGGCACCGCCCGGGTTGGCACAGGTCAGATAAATCGGGAAGCGGCCGTCGTCATCTTCCGAGAGCAGGTAGAGTTTCGCCGGCTGGCCGGGCTCCGGATTCGGGAATTCGGCTTCCGTGAAAAGATGCTTTTGAGCGGTGAGTGCCGTGACTTCGTCCTCGATGCGGTGGAGGGCATCGCGGGTGACGCCATGCTCGGCCTCAATGGCGCGAACCGCGGCGACGGTATTGGCAACGGCGGTGCGGCGGGAGTTGGTGAGGTTCATGGGTGGGCTCGCTCGACAAATAAAAACGCTATATGATCGGAGATAATGTCCATGACGGCTGTTGCGCGGCCGAGTAGGTGCCCCTCACTCCGCCGCTTCAGCCGGGGCGTAACCTAGTGCCGTGTTCAGCTTGGCTACCAAATCCGCGGCGGCTTCCGGAATGTTGGTGCCGGGGCCGAAGATGGCTTTGGCGCCAGCGGCGTGAACGGCATCGTAGTCGTCGGGCGGGATGACGCCGCCGACGACGATCATGATGTCCTCGCGGCCCTGTTCGGCGAGCGCGGCGCGCAACTCGGGCACGAGCGTCAGATGGCCGGCAGCGAGTGACGAGACGCCAACAATGTGCACGTCGTTTTCGACGGCCTGGCGGGCGACTTCTTCCGGGGTGGAAAAGAGTGGGCCAATGTCGACGTCAAAGCCCAGATCCGCGAACGCGGTCGCGATGACCTTCTGGCCGCGGTCGTGGCCGTCCTGGCCAATCTTGGCAACCAGGAGGCGGGGACGGCGACCGTCGTGTTCGGCGAACGTTTCGACCATCTCCTGGACACGTGCAAGTTCGGCCATGGCGTTGCCCTCGCGCTTGTAGACACCTGTGATGGTGCGGATTTCAGCCTGGTGGCGGCCGAAGACCTCTTCCATCGCATCGGAAATCTCGCCGACTGTGGCCATATGCCGGGCGGCTTCGACGCCGAGCGCCAAGAGATTGCCGTCGCCACGAGCGCCTTCGGTGAGCGCTTTGAGGCTTGCCTGAACTTTTGCTTCGTCTCGTTCGCTGCGCAGACGCTCGAGTTTCTCGACCTGCTCGCGGCGAACGCGGTCGTTGTCGACTTTCAGGATTTCGATCTTGGCTTCGTCGGTGGCCTTGTATTTGTTGACGCCGACGATCGTCTGGTCTCCGGAATCGATGCGCGCCTGGGTGCGGGCGGCGGCTTCCTCGATGCGCATCTTAGGCAGGCCGGAGTCGATGGCCTTGGCCATGCCGCCAAGTTCTTCGACTTCCTGGATATGCGCCCACGCCTTGTTGGCAAGGTCTTGCGTCAGGCGTTCGACGTAGAATGATCCGCCCCAGGGGTCGGCGATACGGGTCGTGCCGCTTTCCTGGGCGAGGAAAAGCTGCGTGTTGCGCGCGATGCGGGCGGAGAAGTCGGTCGGCAGCGCGATGGCTTCATCGAGAGCGTTAGTGTGCAGCGATTGGGTGTGGCCCTGCGTTGCCGCCATAGCCTCAATGCAGGTGCGTGTGACGTTATTGAAGACGCCCTGAGCGGTAAGCGACCAGCCGGATGTCTGGCAGTGGGTGCGCAACGCGAGTGACTTAGGGTTTTTTGGCTGAAACTCGTTCTCGATCAGCTTGGCCCATATGGCGCGGGCGGCGCGCATCTTGGCGACTTCCATGAAGAAGTTCATGCCGATCGCCCAGAAGAAGCTCAGCCGCGGCGCGAAGGCGTCGACGTCGAGTCCGGCGTCGACCCCGGTGCGCAGGTACTCCAGACCGTCGGCCAGCGTGTAGGCCAGCTCGAGGTCGGCGGTCGCGCCGGCTTCCTGCATGTGGTAGCCGCTGATGCTGATCGAGTTGAAGCGCGGCATGCGCTCGGCGGTGTAGCGGAAGATGTCGCCGATGATCCGCAT
>CAZWCL010000336.1:0-1156 GCA_964632265.1 uncultured Hyphomicrobiaceae bacterium
GAACGCTCCGACACTCCCGATATGACGATGCATGGGGACTTGAAAATCCAGCCGTTGCGCCGGCTTCCGAATTTCGCCGTGGCATCGCAAGACCCCAAGCTTATTGGCTATCCGGTCCTCGGCTCGGATCTCGAAGAAGCGGGTCGCGTAGTCGACATCTGGATCGATCGGTCCGAAGCGTTGATACGCTACCTTGAGGTCGAAGTACCGGTGACCCGGCAATCAGCTGTTTCCACTGTGCAACCGCTCTCCTCCGGCGAAGACGAGTTGCTGAACAGCGACAGGGTCGACGACCGTGGTTCCAAGACGCGGGTGCTGCTGCCCATGCCGCTTGCCACAGTAAACCGGCGGCTCGAACGTGTCGAAGTCACTTGCGTCCTGGCTGATCAATTCGAGCATGCCCCGGCCACGCGCTCATCCGATCAGGTGACCATGTTCGAAGAAGAACGCATCGGCGCCTACTTCGGCAGCGGTTACATGTTCTCGCAACCTCAGAAAAGGGAGCCGTTGCTGTGAGCCACGATGATTTCGATTTCGAGCCTGTCCGTGGCCTGCCTGAAATCCTGCCTGAGGGTGAGCGTATCCTCTGGCAGGGTGGACCGCGCTGGCGTGCGCTCGCCTGCCACGTATTCCATTGGCGCATTGTATCGGGCTATTTCGCCATTGTTATCGCTTGGCGTCTTTGGGCCGGCTGGCAGCAGGATGTCCCGCTCACGGAACTGGCAACATCGACGTTGGCTCCCCTCGGGCTGGCATTGTTGGTGATTGGGTTTCTTGGTCTTGTCGCTTGGGCTTATGGCAAAACGACGGTCTACACGGTGACGGACCGGCGTGTCGTGATCCGCTCCGGTGTCGCCTTCCAGGTGACATTCAATATTCCATTCAAGACCATACGAAACGCCGGTCTGAAGACATTCGGAAACGGCACCGGCAACATCACGCTGGAACTCGATGGCTCGGCACACATTGCCTACCTGCACATTTGGCCGAACGCACGCCCATGGTTCTTATCCAAGGTTCAGCCATTGTTGCGCCACGTCGATCAACCGCAAGCCGTCGCGAAGACGCTTTCCAACGCCTTGAAGGCTTATCACGGCGCCGAAGCGGCCGCATCGCATCGCGCACGAGGCGCTGTTGCTGATCGCGCGTTGTCACC
>CAZWCL010000336.1:1166-4460 GCA_964632265.1 uncultured Hyphomicrobiaceae bacterium
TAACAGGGGCGACGACCATGGACCCAAACAACCACAAACTGTATCCACCCAAGTTCGCCCTTTATGGCGCAGCTCTCATGATCTGCGTGGCCATATCGATGGCGGTACTGGGCCGGCAGACCGGCATTGGGACGGTGACCGTTCCCGAAGGCAATGCTGTTGCTGCACGCGACCTGAAATTCGCTGATAGCCCGGACGGCTCGGTAGTTGTCAAACTCGCGCCGTCAAACGACGTCGTCGCGGTCCTGCCACCCGGTAACAGCGGGTTCGTCCGTGTCGTCATGCGCGGTCTCGCCCGCCACCGGAAGGGTCTTGGCATCGGCGATGAAGAACCTTTTCGTCTGACCTACTGGGACAACAACCGCCTCTCGATCGAAGATCCTCTCACCGGGCGATCTGTGCAACTAGGGGCTTTCGGGGAACCGAACCGTCAGGCATCTGCGCAACTTCTAATCGCCAAAGGAGAAAACCAATGAGGTTGAGCGATTTCGTTGGCAATACCGAAACCCAGGTAACCTGCACGATCAAGATACAGAACACGTTCGAGAGCCTCCACGCTCACGTCGAGCTGCCAGAAGCCATCGAGATCGGTCCCGGCGACTCCGTCATCGTGCACGGCGAACCGATCAACGTGCCTTATGGCCAAAGCCATCTCGAAACGCGCGAGGCCACCGTTGTTCACGCCGGTTGGCTTGAGCGAACCTGGACCCGGATGACGGGTGATTTCGAGTTCATGGAACTCTGTGAATTTAGTTTTTCCGAGGAGAAGCAGCTATGACAATCGAACGGCTCGGTGTTGCACCAACGCGATCCACTCAGATGGCTGAGCAAGACACCCTCCTGACCCCGAGGTTCTATACGACTGATTTCGATGAGATCGACCGGCTCGATGTGACGCCGGTGCGCAAGGAATGGGATGAACTCATCGACGAGATGCGGCGCGATCCGAACAAGAATCACTTCAAGAAAACCGAGGCGTGGGACAAGATCGATCTCAACGATTTGCCCGAGGACTTGCGCAAGGAGTTGCTGGATTTCCTGGTGAGTTCTTTGACCGCTGAGTTTTCCGGCTGCGTGCTCTACGCCGAGATGCGCAAGCGCGGCACGAACAAGGATGTTTGCGAACTCTTCAAGTTCATGAGCCGCGATGAAGCTCGCCATGCCGGCTTCATCAACGATGCGCTCAAAGAGTTCGGCTTCGGCGTCGATCTGAGCTACCTGACGAAGAAAAAGAAGTACACATTCTTCAGGCCCAAGTTCATTTACTACGCTACTTATCTTTCCGAAAAGATTGGCTACGCCAGATACATCACCATTTTCCGGCATTTGCAGCAGAATCCGGACAAACGGTTTCACCCAATCTTCAAATGGTTCGAAGAGTGGTGCAATGACGAGTTTCGCCATGGCGAAGCGTTCGCTCTCCTGATGCGCGCCAATCCCCATCTTCTGCGTCGGCAGAATGTGTACTGGATCAAGTTTTTCGTGCTCGCCGTTTTCGCGACCATGTACGTGCGCGATCACGCCCGCCCGGCGTTCCATAAAGCATTGGGTGTCGATCCGTCCGAGTACGGCATGAAGGTGTTCCGAATCACTTCGGAAATATCTCAGCAGGTATTTCCGCTAGCGCTCGACCTCGACAATCCAAAGTTCATGCAAGGCCTGGAGAGATTGCGGATCATCTCGGAAAAAATGGCCGCGGCCAAATCGAGAAAAGGTGTTCTGGGGTGGCTGGAGAATAAGCGTCTAACGGCAATGGCTATTGCAGCGTTTCTTCGTCTTTACGCATTGCCGGCCAAGAATAACAAGCTTCCCGAAAGCTCCCGCCTCGTCCCGGCTTGGTGAGGCTTCTACCTGGTGACTGGATATGAGTGAGACCCTCGGTTCATTGCTGTTCGTCGTTTTCGTGTGGTGGTTCGCAACCGGCGTCGTGTTGCTGCTCGGACGGCTTGGCAAATCAACGTTTGGATGGAGTTTCGCTTTCGCAACCGTTGTCTTGGTCATGTCTTTGATCGGGTTGTCGATCAGCAGCGAAAGCCTCTCGACGACGAATATCGTCATCTCGTTCAGCTGCGTCATCGGAATATGGGCTTGGCACGAGATGGCGTTTCTGTTCGGCTACATCACCGGGCCGCGCACCTTGCCAAGTCCGAAGGGGGCCGAAGGTTGGAACCGTTTTACCCACGCCTTCAGCGCTCTCCTATACCATGAACTGGCGCTCTTTGCGACGCTCGTCATCGTGGTCGCAATAACGTGGGGTAACGATAATCTCTACGGTCTCGCGGCATTCGCCATCCTTTGGGTGATGAGAATAAGCGCCAAACTCAACATCTTTTTCGGCGTGCCCCACTTCAGTGATGACCTGTTGCCCCCGCATCTTTCGCATCTGGCCACGTATTTCCGTGTCCGCCCACCGAGTCTGTTTTTCGGTATCACCGTGACCCTCTCGGCGGCAGTAGCCGCGGCTTTACTTGGCCGGTTGCTTTTCGGCGTCGATCTCAGCGAGGCCGACACTGTCGGGCTGTCGATTTCGCTGTGCTTGTTACTGCTCGCCATTCTCGAGCATGGCTTCATGATCCTGCCGGTCAAAGACGCAAATTTGTGGCGCTGGGCAATGATCGACCCGCCGGCAAGGCAAAAAAAGGGGCGTGCGCTCCAAGTTCCCCTGAGATCGATCGAACACGATCACCGAGTAACGCAGGAATAGGTTCCCGGAAGCGGCTGTGCGCCGAGCTTCAAGAAGGCAGCCGAAAAGTCAGGAGGTTTGAAATGGATTACGAGCACTTTTTCCGAAGCCGGTTGGATGGCCTGCGCGACGAAGGCAACTACCGAACTTTCATCGACCTCGAACGCAAGGCAGGAGAGTTCCCGAACGCGAAACACCACCGCGGCCGGCGACTGAAACAGGAAGTGACGGTATGGTGCTCGAACGACTACCTTGGCATGGGGCAGCACCCGGACGTCCTGGCTGCGATCCACTCAGCGATCGATGCCTGCGGCGCGGGCGCCGGCGGCACCCGTAATATTTCCGGAACAAATCATTTCCACATCCTGCTGGAACGTGAACTCGCCGATCTTCATGGCACCGAGGCGGCCCTGCTCTTCACCTCGGGTTATGTTTCGAACTGGGCGTCGATTAGTACATTGGCATCCATGATGCCGGGCTGCACGATCCTCTCCGATGAACTCAACCATGCCTCCATGATCGAAGGCATTCGCCACAGCCGCGCTCAAAAGCTGCTGTTTCGACACAATGATCCCGACGACCTCGACCGCAAGCTGTCACAGCTCGATCCC